>CAZSOM010000297.1:0-2558 GCA_964608295.1 uncultured Candidatus Cloacimonadota bacterium | reverse complement strand
AGCGATATTTTCTATCTTAACAAATAGTCCTAACGTTCTTGTGTCAAAGATATTAGCAAACTTTACGCTCCTGATAAAAATTTCCGTACGTACGGAAATTTTGTCTTGTATCTCATGAGATACACTTTCAGGATGGTCAACCTATATTTGGTCATTGCCGGTCAGAAGCATAGATGGTATTTAACCTGGTTATTTTTCAAATATTGATAACCTGAACTTGATTTATGGGGTGAAAGCTAATATTGATAAAGGCAATCAATCATGCATTCTATCACTGAATTTAAAATATGCGCTTTAATCTAAAATGAGTATTACACCAATCGATATTAAAGAACTCGACAAGGAACAGGTTCTTCATGCTAAAAATAAACTTAGGGGAACTCACTCTCTACTAGGTTCAACTTGCATTGGGTCTCCCCAACTTATAGCATTCAAGATTCCGAAAAACAGATTTAAGCTTTCCAATATAAACTTTGTGCCTGTATTGGGCTCGTTTGGTATAAGCATCAATTTATTAGCATCTGAAAACTCTGAGAAAAATATAGCTCTGGTGCATATTTTGAAGGATGATCCTGGGTATGAGATACTCAAACAAAATAATTTTTATGTAGTATTCTTTTATCATGGCAAGGCTGTTTCAGCCTATAATATAACAACAAGCGATATATTTAGGAACAACATTCTTAATAAGACTGAAAAGCACAAAACTCCATATAATAATAGAAATGTTCATTTTTATGAAGCGCTTTACACATTGACCAATGATGCACAACGCCAAAATTTACCGTTGACACCGCATGATGAACTTTCAATTGGCTGGTATCTTTTATTTCTCAGGAAAAACATTCAGTTTGAAAACCTTCTGGAGAAAGACCTACCATTGAATTTAGAGTCTATCCAATTAGATGAAAATTTGGTTCCCTACGCTAACATTTTAATTTCATTTCTAAATGATTATAAAGAAAATCAAGGTAAGCTTATTGAGTGTTTCTACAAATATATTGAAACTGACCCAATAGAACATTTTTGTAATTTTTGTAATCTTACCTGGAAAACAGTAGAATATTCTGATTACGAGTCCTACCATAAAATATTAAATTGTCTTATAGACATATATCGAATTCACCCTTCATTAACAGGTTGCGGCAGATTTCTTGTATCGTTAGATACTATCAATTCTAAATTCAACAAATTAGAAATCAATCCTTTGCAATTTGACAGTTCATTTAGTCCAAAAGATTATTGGGTAAATTTACAATATGATGCACCATTTCTAAACTCTAATCACCTAATTTTTAAATATGATGTTCCAATTATAAAAAAAGATATTGTTAATGGTTTGATGAAATTTGATATAAAAGGGGACATTGAAGTATTACGTAATTCTGCTGATGATCTCCTACAAGAAGCAATAACCTATCGAAGGTGGACTATTCCGAATAAAGCACTATTTGAACTAAATTTTGGGCCATTTTCGCGTGTAGAATTGTCCGAAATTGACAATTTAATATATTGCGTATTTAGAACACATAAAAATCATTTTTATATTGGCAATATAAATCCAAGTTTAAAAATAATTAATTTCCCAATAAAGAGTGATATTTTCAAGGAATCAATTGATGCGATAGGCAATGAAAAAATTGATAGAATAATAGTGGGGATCAAGTTGCTTTTAGCTGCCCTTATTCGTGATTTTTGGGTGATAGAGGAAAGAAGTTCTGCATTTCAAACGCGCCAGATAAGATACAAGAAGGAAAAAAATTATAGAGAGCAAAATGATGACCCGTTAATAGTTTATCTTCCGCGAGTTAAATATACATATACCCCTAATATCAATAAACTTGAAACTACCTTACAATATAAGGAAAGACGTGTTCATTTCGTAAAAGCACATCTAAGGCGGTCGCAACATGCTTCACCTTATCAGATTGCTTTAGCAAGAAAACGTGGAGAAAATGTTCCGATAGGCTATACTTATGTTCGGGAACATGAGCGAGGTGGTAAAAAGAAGGAGGTAATCTACAGAAGCAAGTCTGCATTAAAATCACTTTATACTGTTATGGATACAGATGCCAAACATTATCCTAATAAATGGTTTAGATTTGAACGTGATGTTTATGATTTTATGAAATCGCAAGGATTCAATGTCGAACATGTTTCAGCATCTAGCAGGGCTGATAATGGCATTGATCTAATCGCAAAAAAAGGTAAAGATTTTGATGAAGTGATATGGATTATTCAATGTAAATGCTATTCCCTTAAAAACAAGGTTGGTCCTAATATTGTTCGAGAATTAATTGGAACACTTGACAATTGCGATAAAGGAACTAGAGGTATGATAATAACTACGAGCGATTTTACGGCTGGTGCAAGAAAGGAATCAAGAAGGTCTAATATTCGATTGATTGACGGAAAAGAATTTCTATTTTTAAAAGAAACCAAAGTCAAATAATGAACATAACTTAAAGGCTTTTTTAAATCATGTTGAAAAAATGTCAGAAAAGATCAAGATGTGTAAACTTTATTGTGGTCGTGTAGCAGATGGTTAAGGTATCTGA
>CAZSOM010000296.1:0-2585 GCA_964608295.1 uncultured Candidatus Cloacimonadota bacterium | reverse complement strand
GATGGAAATGACAATGATCTGTATGAATTTGAGAAATGATATTTCAAAATCAGTGGAATTGAATTCCGAACAGAGAGAAGTGTTTATTCAAGATTTAATAAGTTCCATCAAACCTGATGTGGGAATTATCTCTGAACCAATCAGCCATCAACAAGATTTGCAGGGTATACGATTCAGTAAGCTATTCATGCAGAAGATCAATAAACATTTAAATGAGTTGGGAAAAGAGATCATTGCAGCTGAAGGTAAGATAATTGAAAGCAGGACATTTGATCAATATTACTTCCACTTACATTCTCAGCAGTTCATGTATCATCTTCTCTTGGATTTTCTAAGACCCTCGGAAAACTTAAGTAAAGCTAACAGAGCTTTTCTTGTTAGAATCGCAGCTGAAATAGAGCATAATATAATTAACTTAGAAGGAACTGTAGAATGATGAAAGTACTTCTAACAATATTAACTGTCTTAATCGGTGCTGCTCTTGGATATCTGTGTTTCCGCGTTATAGGTTGCAGGAATGGTGGTTGACCAATGACATCAAATGTTTGGTCAAACGTTATGATTGGTGCAATATTTGGATATTTGTTACTTTCTCCGATTGTAGATAAAATTTTGAAATAATATGAATAAAGAAGTGAAACTTATCTTTCATCCCACTCTAGGTAAGATTCATTATAAGAGAAGTAATAAAGCCAGTTTTATTAGGTTATCGATTGATAACTCAAAAGAAATTAATGTTACAATTCCTCGAAATTGCTCAATTAGTAAGGCAGAAAAATTCTTGAATTCCAAAACTTCTTGGATAAATAAACAAGTGGTAAAAATCGATCAAAAAAATGAATTTACACTTCAGAATGCTGTAAAATCAAGTTTTTACAAAAAAGAAGAAGCAAAACAAATACTTCGAAATAGACTTGAAGAACTATCTGAAATACATGGATTGAAATTCAATCGTTCCTTCATCCGTTCACAGAAAACGAGGTGGGGAAGTTGTTCGGCCAAAAACAATATTAATCTGAATATCAAAATGATCAATCTTCCCACAGATTTAATGGACTATATCATTATGCATGAACTTGTTCACACAAAAATAAAGAATCATGGACTTGGGTTTTGGTTGGAAATGTCGAAATACTATCAAAATCCCAAAGTGATAGATAAAAAACTGAAACAATTTAACCTAAGTCTGTTGTAAACATGTTTAGAGCGATAAAATCTTCAGATAAAGCAGATGTATTCAAAATCTCATCTCAGATCTGGGATGGTGATGATTATATCTATGGTGTTTTTGATGAATGGGTGAAAGCTGATGATGGGTTATTTACAGGATATTGGGTAAATAATAAATTAATTGGTTTTGGTAGAATGCGGTTTCTCACACCGTCGGATATTTGGTTGGAAGCGTTGCGAAAGGATCCTCAGACAAAGATCAAAGGTGTAGGAAATAAAATTGCACAATATTATATAGAACAGCTAAAGGGAAAGAAGATTGATTCAGTGAGATTCTCGACATATTTTGGTAATATAACATCCATCAAGCTAAACGAAAAACTTGGATTTAAAAAGATCCTAACTCTTTCATTAAAAGAACTGAAAATTTCAAACCAACAGATAAAATCAATTAATAAAGCGATTAATAACAATATTAGTTTCAATAAATTAAACCAATATATTCTTAATTCTTCCTATCTTAAAAAAACAAAGAATTTCATTAGTAAAGGCTGGGTTGTATATCGATATTCGAATGAATTATTAAGAACATTTTATTCAGCAAAACAATATGCTTTTTATTCCGAAAACGGTGAAATAAAAGGTGCAATTCTTATTTCTAACACAGGATATAAGGATATTTGCTGGATCAATTACATAGATGCTGAGAACGAAAGCATATACAAAGAATTAATAAATTATGCTGTATCGAAAGCTTTAAAAGACAAATGCAGCAGAATCCAATTGTTAGTACCGAAAATTGCTAAATTAATGTGTTTTGTTAATTCCTATGGATTTGTAAGCTGGGAGCAGGAGAACGATTTTTTCCTTTATGAAATGCCTGAACATCTGATCAAGCAAATTACTGGAACTTGAGATGATTCACAAGGATTTGCAACTATTTAAGTTTTCTGCCTATGGCTTTCTCAAAAACCAGCGTTTCTTCGATGCTTTCATATTGCTATTCTTCTTAGAGCAGGGAATCTCATTTCTGCAAATCGGAACATTGATATCCATTAGAGAAATTTCAATTTTAATACTAGAAATACCAACAGGATTTGTGGCAGATAGTCTTGGTCGAAGAGGATCAATGGTGTTTGCATTTATTTCTTACATAATTTCATTCTTCATATTTTACTTCTTTCCAAATTTTTTGATTTATATATTTGCCATGATTTTTTTTGCTCTGGGTGATGCCTTCCGTACTGGAACTCACAAAGCAATGATCCTCGAGTATCTTAAGCTTAAGGATCTATTAAATAATAAGGTTGAATATTATGGTTATACTAGAAGCTGGTCTCAATTGGGTTCGGCATTAGCAGCATTGATTGCTGGTGGAATAGTAATTTACTCAGGTGAGTATAAGTATATATTTT
>CAZSOM010000295.1:0-2595 GCA_964608295.1 uncultured Candidatus Cloacimonadota bacterium | reverse complement strand
CTTAAGCCTCGTAGAGGCGACATATTTCTTATCGCAAGGGAAAATATCCCCAATAGATAAAATGTAATGCAAAAAAAATGACTGGTTTAACCAGCCTTTTTTTATATAAACAAAAATAATACACACAAATTGGGATATTTGTTTTATATTAATAAAAAAATCCCAACTCTTAAGATTGGAGTTGGGATTTTTTGTTGCTTGATTTCCTTTATTTCATCGAAATCATTTTACCTGTTCGGTAATAGATGTCTGTTTTTAAATTGTAGAAATAAAATCCTGAACTATATTTTGAACCATCCCAGTTGATACGGTATGACCCTGCCTTGAATTTTTGTTTTTCAATCAATTGACCTTTTATGTTAAAAATAGATAATTCACCAGAATCATTTTCACGAATATCGAAACTGATAGTGGTGGAAGGATTGAAGGGATTAGGATAATTACCATGCAGAACAGTGTTCAATGGAAATTCAGGCAACTGGTTTTCTTCAATGGTAATAGTTAGTTCAACAGGTCCGTAAAATTCTGTTTCACCACTAAAGGAAGCACTTTCCAGCCAGTACCAATATTCGGTGTTTGCGGTCACTTCATATACATCATTAAAGATATATTCAGTGGGTTGAGTGCTCGTTCCTGCTCCAGGTATAAGCATTGAATTCACCTGGAAAGCATCCTCGGGATCAGCAATCTCAGAACGATAGATATTCCAACCCAGATTGTTTGATTCAGATTGGGTTGTCCAGGAAAGCAGAGAAGAGCCTTCTGAGAATGAAGCAGTGAAGGATGAGAGTGTTACAGGGAGAGGAGCATCAGAGGTTATCCAAATGGGATCGTTTGTATCATTTCCCGATGTACTTCCAAGCGTGAGATCAAAACTATTAATAGTGTTATCTTCTGCTATTTGCCCTGAAACTTCATCTAATTTATAATATGCAATTAGACCACTTTCGTTGCCAATAAGTGAATTATTCATGTTGTCTTGGATTTGCGATTGCGTTCTTACATGATCCCATACTCGAACTTCATCTATTTGACCATTAAGAAAACCATAACCCGACCAACACCGAACTCCAATGAATACTTTTGCATCAGCTGGGAAATCATACGCTTGATAGTAAGTATTGGTTAAAATCAATTCACCGTTACGATACATTTTAAAAGAATAATCAGAATATGTCGCTGAAATATGAACCCACTCTTCAGTTGAAGTTTCTTTGATTCCCGACCAAGATGTCCTTTGCCAAGCATGACTTCCAAATCCCCAACCAAAACCACTTGCTGTTTCATTATATGTTATGGAATCAAAATTATCACTACCAGTTTCACTATTTCCTGTTTGAATTGTTATTAAACCACTTCCATCCTGATTAATATCATCTAATTTTACCCAAGCTGAGAGTGTCTTATCAGAAATAGATCCTATGGATATTGAAACTGCATAATCATCATTGCCATCAAAATCAAGGCAATTTCCTTGAGCTAACAGACTTGTGCTGGTCGCAAGTAATGTAATCAATAAAAAACTTACAAATGCTAACTTTGATTTTTTCATGTTTCCTCCTTACTTATTTCATCATTATCATTTTTTTAATTTCAATGTAACTCTGAGTATCCAATTTATAGAAATAAATACCGGAACCATATTGTGTTGCATTCCATTTAAATTGATATTCTCCTGTTTCAAAGTATTCAATAAATATCTGCTGACCTTTCAGGTTGTAGATAGATAAAGTTCCTTCTTCATTTTCTTTGATACTAAAGGAAATTGTAGTTTCAGGATTGAAAGGATTTGGGTAATTTTCCCTAAGAACTGATTCTGTAGGAAGTGAAATCTGGTTATTCTCAAATTGAATTGTTAGAGTAACAGGACCGAAAATATTGGTTTCTCCATTGTATGATATACTTTCCAACCAATACCAATATTCGGTGTTTGCGGTTACTTCATATACATCATTAAAGATATATTCAGTGGGTTGAGTGCTCGTTCCTGCTCCAGGTATAAGCATTGAATTCACCTGGAAAGCATCCTCGGGATCAGCAATCTCAGAACGATAGATATTCCAACCCAGATTGTTTGATTCAGATTGGGTTGTCCAGGAAAGCAGAGAATAGCCTTCTGAGAATGACGCAGTGAAGGATGAGAGTGTTACAGGGAGAGGAGCATCGGAAATTGTCCAAGTAGGAGTATTGAACAAATCGCCATCAATATCTCCAGCACTATCATACGCTGTAGAACCTGTTCCTTCATTAAACTTGTAATATGCGACAAGACCGCTCTCATTACCCATTAATGAATTTTCCATGTTATCTTGAATTTCTGCTTGCGAACGACCATAATCCCAAAAACGAACTTCATCTATTTTACCATCCCAATGATGATAAGTTACAGTTCCGTCAACATTAGGTTTAGCTCCTATCGCAAGAGGATTCCACCCTTGATGTAATGTGCCATTGTAAGCTACCGGACCAGAAACTAAGTTCCCGTTTCTATAAAGAAACAAATTACTACCGTCCGCAACAAAAGCAACGTGTTGCCAACTTCCCAATGGTAAAACAACATTATCGGCTAAGTCTTTAGCTGTATTGTTCGTTTGC
>CAZSOM010000294.1:0-2610 GCA_964608295.1 uncultured Candidatus Cloacimonadota bacterium | reverse complement strand
TCAATTGCTGGTGTAGCATTTACTGAACTTTATTTTTTAGGTACACATACTTCCGAAAGTTTAATAGTACAAGTTGAGGTTCCAAATACAGTTCCTAATCAGCCTAACTTCATTGCTACACAGGAAATTGTAATGCCAGGTCAGTTTTTAACAATTGATATAGTTGCTGTTCCGCTTCATCTTGATTGGTGGCAAACACCACCTGATCCTCAATATAAGTCGATTGAGATCAGGATAACCGTGAAAGATGGTCAGAATAATCCTATAGATAATCAAATTGTAGTATTTTTCACAAGTCTTGGTGAACCATTAGAGCCTTCTCCACCAGACACCGGAGATCCATATACAGGTCTAACAGGTATTGTTAATGGTGAGAATGGTAGATTAAACAAAGAAGTTGAGTACTATTGGGAAGAATGCCCACCACCTGGAACTGCTCCACCTGGAACAACTACCGGAACGATTACAGCACAGATTCTTGGCAGTGGTATAACGAATCAGGTTACAGTGATCCTGCGAAGATATATTAATTAGAAATGGGAGAATAAATGAGTTTTAATCCTCAATTTGCCAGGTTGGGTGAAGTATTCATTCATCAAGGTGTTGCTACTGAGCAGCAAGTTAATGAAGCTGCTCAAAAACAGAAGAATTTCGGTCTTAAAATCGGAGAGACACTGCTTAAACTTGGATATATCTCTGAGAAAGAACTTCTGGACGCGTTACATCTCCAACTTGAATATGAAATAATTAAAGAAGATAAACTTCTTGAACTGGATTCTGAAGTTGTAAAATTAATTCCGGAACCATTTGCAGTAGAGAATAGGGTTATTGCTTTACGTAAACAGGATAACTCTATGGTTGTAGCAATGACTGATCCTGATAATATTGTTATCCATGACAGTTTGCATAAACTGTTGGGATTAAGCATACTTCCAATGTTGATCGGTGATTCTGTACTTACGGATACTCTTGAAAAATATTACAAGGGTATCCGAACATCTTCTCAAGTGGACGATGCTGTGGGAAATTTTGAATTCGTAGCTGTTGATGAAGATGAAAATGAGATCACAATTGATAACAAGGCGGATGCTGATGCCCCAGTTGTGAAACTTATTAATCTTATCATTACAGAAGCAATCAAATCCAATGCAACGGATATTCACATAGAGCCACTTACAAATAACACTCGTGTAAGATTCAGGATAGATGGAGCATTACGTGAAGTTATGTCTCCACCGATCGGACTTCATGCGGGGATGGTATCACTTGTAAAAGTGATGTCAAAATTAAATATCGCTGAGCGAAGATTACCGCAGGATGGTCATATCTCACTAAAAACTTCAATGAAAAGTGTTGATGTTCGTGTTTCCATTGCTCCTACTGTAACCGGTGAGAAAGTAGTGATGCGTCTCTTGGATAAAGGAGAGTTTGGTTTTAGTCTTACTACTCTTGGTTTTTCACAATCAGATTTAAGCATTTTTCATAAATGGATCAAACGACCTTATGGAATTACGATAGTTTCCGGTCCAACCGGTAGTGGTAAATCAACAACGTTACATGCTGGTCTAAAAGAGATCAAGAACATCGAAAATAATATAGTAACTGTGGAAGATCCCGTTGAGTATAGGCTGGATGGAATTACACAAATAGAAGCTAAAGAAAAGATCGGTTTAACATTTGGCAAGGCACTTCGTTCTGTTTTACGTCAGGACCCGGACATTGTGCTTATCGGTGAGATCCGTGACGAAGAAACAGCTGATATTGCTATCAAATTTTCACTAACAGGTCACCTGGTGTTTACTACTCTTCACGCTAATGATGCTCCTTCCACTATAACACGACTTGTTGATATTGGAATTCCTGCTTATCTGGTTGCCTCCTCGCTAAATCTTGTTTTGGCTCAGCGGCTTGTACGTAAGATCTGCAGCAATTGTATTGAAGATTATACTCCAAAAGAATCAGAACTTATTGCAGCAGGTATTTCAGAAGAGCAAGCGAAAGATATCAATTTCAAAAAAGGTAAAGGTTGTGTGCATTGTGACAACACTGGGTATTCTGGCAGAACCGGTATTTTTGAAATAATTGAAGTGAATTCTGAAATTAGAAAGCTGATTTTTGCGAGTGAAAATCAAGATGTTATACGTGATGCCTCCATCAAAAATGGTATGCATTCTCTGCATGCCAGTGGTATCGATAAAATGAAATTAGGATTAACAACGATCAGTGAGGTTGTTAAGTTAACAGTTTCAGATGAATAAATTAGCTAATTAATAAGGATAAAATATGGCAGTTTTTCAATATACAATTAAAGATATAAAAGGACTTCGCGTAGAGGGTACTATAAAAGCCACCTCTATGGATGAGGCTGTTGATAAGTTAACGAGAGAAGGAAGCATTATTATTTCGGTGAAGCCCGGTAAAGAAGGTGCCTTCAGCGGAAGATTATCAATGTTCGATAAGATAATGTTAGCGATCTATAAATTGCGTACTAAAGTAAGTTTAAAGGTACTTGTTTTCTTTACTCGTCAGCTTGCCACAATGTTTTCAGCCGGATTAACAATTGAAAAATCATTAACAAATCTTGCCAGAGAAGAGAAAAATAAGCGTTTT
>CAZSOM010000293.1:0-2611 GCA_964608295.1 uncultured Candidatus Cloacimonadota bacterium | reverse complement strand
AAACTATACAGAAATGCAGCATAATCTGAAGCAGCTGTCTGATAATATTATGGCAATATCTTTAAAAAATTTAGCCGACACTATTGAAACACATAAAAAATAGAGAATTCCTTATAAAAGATGAACATTTATAAAAATCAAATTCCGGTGATGATCCTTTTTGGAGCAATCCCCGAAGTACGCGAGAATTCATTACTGCTTAAAATCGTAAACAGTTTGAAACATCACGATTTTTCCGATCTATACAATTCCGGGTCATACAATGACATTATACTCGAGGGATGCAGAGTTATAACTAAGGCTTTCACAAAAAGATTGCACTCAGATACAGAAAAAAGTCATATTATTCCCCTCAGCGGCGGTTTGGACTCTAGATTAGTGCTTTCCAATCTGATAGCATTTGTTGATAAAAAAAACATCCATACCGTAACCTATGGAGCGCCCGGAACGCTGGATTATGAATTGGGAAAAGATGTGTCAAAAGCACTGGGAATACAAAATACTTCTTTTGATAGTTCGTCCATGGATTTTGACATTAATAAAAGCAAATGGACAACAGAACACTGCATTAAATACGTCTTAAAAATGGGGGATTCGCTTAAAGAATATTTTGATACAACACATATCGTAAATGAGGTGCTTGGTTTTACTAAGGAGAATATTTACTGGACGGGATTTCTGGGCGGTTCCCTTGCGGGAAGTAAACTTAATCGAAGGGAAATTGACAGCTGGCAAAAAACAGTTCAAGAATTTATTACGCATAACTTTTTAGATAAAACATATTCCCCTTTAACAAAACACGGGGATTCCTTTTTGCCGGAAAGTCCACTGTGCAGTAACGAAATATTGTCATATCAGGACCAGTTTAATTTTGCCTTCAGACAGGATTTGCTCATCAGAAAAGGGCGTTTTCAGGATGGGTATGATTGGCGGTGCCTTTTTCTTGATGATGAATTGATCGCTTTTTTTCTGCAGGCCCCTTATTCATTACGAGTAAACCGCAAACTATACAAAGATATTCTTATCCAAATGTTCCCGAAAGAATTCAGTTTTCCAACAAAAACCGAATATGGAGCTCCATTACGTTGCAGCACATATAAAAACCTATATAAACTAACCTATACAGTTACAAATCGTTTTAGAAAGATTCAGGGAAGACTCCATCTCGGAACGAACCAGCACGATATAGGTACCTCCATTCGAAAAAAAAACGATCTTCGCTGTGTTTTGAAAGAAAACATACAATCTTTATCTTCCCGGAATCTTATTAGCTGGGTCAACCCTGTGAGACTGTTCGAAGAACATATATCGGGGAACACGTCTCACGAAACAATGTTGATGAGCCTTTTCTGGTTTGAGATTAGATTAAAGGCTGGAGTAATTACCATTGATAATTCGGATAAATACCAGGAATAAACCAGAATGAAAATTGTGTATGTTTCATATTCAGCAATACCTTTACGTGCAGCTAATGGAGTGCATATAATGAAGGTTTGCCAGGCCATGGCACAGCTAGGACATGAGGTCATTTTAGTGGTTCCAGATAAGAAATGGGAATGTGAAAAAGGAATACATGATTTATATCATTTTTATGGAGTTAAGAAGTGTTTTGAGATAAAAAAACTATTTTGCCCACCAATAAAAGGTAAAAAATTGTTTTTCTGCTTTTTAGCAGTTCTTTTAATCAAAAAACTTAGGCCTGATATAATATATACTAGATGTGTTATTACAGCATATCTTAGTTTTTTTTATAAAACGCCGGTTATATGTGAACAACATAAACCTATGGCAAGTAACATTGATTTATTTTGCTTTAAAAGACTTATTAGGAGTAAACGATTAAAACGATTTATTGTTATTTCTGATGCTTTAAAACGTTGTTATCGAAAAAAGTTTCCCGGCACTGGAAACCGTCTCATGGTTCTTGCAGATGGGGCAGATCCCGTTTCAGAAAACATAGTTCCTATTAACATACTTTCTTCGGGGAAAAGGTTACTTGTTGGTTATACAGGACAATTGTATGCAGGCAGAGGAATGGAAATAATTTTGAGATTGGCACAATTATGTCCGTGGGCCGAGTTTCATATTATTGGCGGTATGCCAATCGATATTTCTTATTGGAAAGAGCGTATGAGGGCAATGAACAACATTCAAGTTCATGGTTATATCCCTCACAGGGAGATTTGTCGGTATCTTCTATCTTTTGATGTGCTCCTGGCACCATATCAAAAGAGAGTTTCAATATATGCGGGAAAACGTCAGGGCGGATTTGGGAATACAGAAAAGTGGATGTCTCCTCTAAAAATATTTGAATATATGGCTGCCGGTAAAGCAATACTTGCTTCAGATCTTCCTGTTTTAAGAGAAGTACTTACACATAAGAAGAATGCGTTACTGGTATCTCCGGGTAACGTAGATGATTGGAAAAACGCGCTAATAAGAATTAAAAAAGATGTTACATTACGTGAACATTTAGGTTTACAATCTAAAACAGACCTGCTTGAAAAATATAGTTGGGAAAAAAGAGTAAAGCAAGTTTTAAAAGAGATAAAATGAATATGTAAAATGTATAGGGGTTGTGGGACGCAAGTTCCCAAGTTAACACTGTATC
>CAZSOM010000292.1:1792-2639 GCA_964608295.1 uncultured Candidatus Cloacimonadota bacterium | reverse complement strand
GGTTATTCTATTAACTTTGGTGGTTCAGCAAGTATAATTGACCAAACACCACCACTTTTAGATCATATTGTTTATCCTCCTGTTTGCGGATCATCTTCAATTACAGTCCAATTTACTGAAGCAGTTTCTTGTCTAAGTATGCAGAATTCTTGTATGACGGTTACTGGGCCAAGTGGTACATATAGTGTTGATGATATTTGGTCTCAAACATGTCTTGCGGCTACTGGTAATACATATTCATCAGGAACATTTTATGATGATATTTGGACAATAGATTTGTCGGATTATTTGATGGATGATGGTTGGTATTCTGTTAATCTTACGAATGGTTGCGCCACAGATGTCTGTGGAAATGGTTCAACATCTGCTTCAACATTACCTTTTCATATTAATGCAATAACAGCAACTCTGAATATAACAGGAACTTGTTCTGGTCAATCTTTTGGTTCAGCGAGTGTTACTGGAGTGGGTGGTGGAACTGCACCTTATACATATCATTGGAGTACTGGTTCAACTAGTGCTTCAATTTCAAATCTTGCTGCTGGTTCTTATACTGTTACAGTATCAGATGCTGTAGGTAGATGTGAATGGATTCGAATAGCAAATATTTCAGCAGCTCCAGGCCCAGTTAATGATAATTGTGCTAATGCAATAGCAATTGGAAGTTTGCCATATGATAGTGGTGTTATGGATAATTTTTGTGCAACAAATGATTATCCTGCTAGTATGACTACTTGTAGTAATCATGGTCAAAATGTTTGGTTTAGGGTAACTGGAACAGGTGGTTATATGACTGCAAGTACTGATAATCCTGGTTATGATTTGGACACAGAATTACACTTGTATA
>CAZSOM010000292.1:0-1782 GCA_964608295.1 uncultured Candidatus Cloacimonadota bacterium | reverse complement strand
TGACAGAAGTTGCTTGTGATGATGATGGTGGTGTAATTGGTTATTCTTCTGAATTATCTTGGTGTTCTGATGTAGGAACAACATATTATATTTCAGTTGGACATTATTATTACACATATACTACATCTTCTTATGGAGATTATCAATTAACAGTTGTAAGTGAAACTCCTGTTGTGGTTTCTGCAAGTAGTAATAGCCCTATTTGTGCTGGAAGCACATTAAACTTATATGGAGGAAGCTCTACAGGAACAAGCTATTCTTGGACGGGGCCAGGTTTTTCATCTAGCTTAGAAGATCCAACAAGACCTTCTGCAACTACTGCTATGAGTGGAAACTATACTGTAGTTACTACAGATGTATTTGGATGTACAGATAATGCCATTACTGCAGTTACTGTAAACTCAAATCCAACTAATGATAATTGTGCTAATGCAATAGCTATTGGAGGATTGCCTTATGATAGCGGAGTTATGAATAATTTTTGTGCTACTAATGATATTCCTGCTGGTTCGGGTTGTGGCTCTTTTGGAAGTAATGTTTGGTTTAGAGTTACTGGAACAGGTAATCTTATGACTGCAAGTACAGATAATCCTGGATATCAATTAGATACCGAATTACATCTTTACACCGGAGCATGTGGAAGTATGACAGAAGTTGCTTGTGATGATGATGGTGGAAGCTTTAGTTATTCATCTGAGCTTTCATGGTGTTCTAATGCTGGAACAATCTATTATATTTCAGTTGGGCATTATAGTTTGACTGGAGGTACTGGAAATTATCAATTAACTGTAATTGATATTCCTCTTGGTCCTCCAACAGCAGTGTCTGCTTCTACGAATCCAATTTGTGTAGGTTCTTCTACAACATTGTCAGGATCTGCTGGTACTAATGGAAATGGAGTATCTTGGTACACTGGAAGTTGTGGGGGTACTTTAGCTGGTACAGGAACAAGCTTAGGTGTGTCTCCAGGTAGTACAACAACTTATTATGCTCAAACAACGGGTTTTTGTGGAAATGTTAGTGCGTCTTGTACGCCTATTACTGTTACAGTAAATCCATTGCCAAGTATCACTTGTCCACCTACTTTTAATGTTGCTACTTGTAATGCTGCAATTCCTGCTGGAGCAAATACTCCGGCGGCATTTATTGCTCTTGGCGGCGCAACTAATGCAACAGGTATTTCATATTCAGATGGGGCACCTTCTTTAGTTGGATGTACAGAAACAACTGTAAGAACATATACAGCAACATTGAGTGGTTGTACTAACCAATGTACTCAGAATTTAACCAGAACTGTGGTAGGAGCAGCACCTGTTGTTCCAGCAAACGGTTCATCAACAGTTACCTGTCCTGCAAGTGCTGGTGCACCAGTAACGCCTATAGTGGTGGATGCTTGTGGAGTAAATGTTCCAGCAGTTTTGATAAGTATTGTAAATACTCCTAACCCATTGTCATGCGAAGGGACAAGAGTTTATAATTATAGATATACAGATTGTGCTGGACAAGTTACACCGTGGTCTTATACTTATACGGTAAATTATTTTGGAGCGTTAACATCTCCTGCTAATGGATCATCAACAGTTACATGTCCAGCAAATGCTACAAATCCAGGTGCCCCAGTAAATATTATTGATGCATGTGGAAGAACTGTAGTTCCAGTTCTTATTGGATCAACACAAACCCCGAACCCTGTTACTTGTGAAGGAACAATTGTTTGGCGTTATCGCTATACTGCTTGTGATGGAACAACTACAGCTGATTGGATATATACATATACAATTA
>CAZSOM010000291.1:0-2676 GCA_964608295.1 uncultured Candidatus Cloacimonadota bacterium | reverse complement strand
AAATTACAATATACAGTAAACGAATGTATTATTATGGGCGGAAATAAATTTTTCCTCTGGTCACCGGTTAAACGTCATAATTAGCATGAATAAGATAGAAGCTGTAATTTTCGACATGGACGGAGTGATCATCGATAGTGAACCTCTCTATTTTAAAATTCAGAATGAGCTTTTCAATGAATTGGGTTTTTCTGTATCAAAATCAGAATACAATACTTTTATCGGTTCAGGAATGCAATTGATGTGGGAAAAATTACCTTCAAAATACAATCTTCCCTACAGCATCAACCAGCTAATCTCAATGAACAACAATCTAATCTTTAAAACTTTTAGTGATTTACCTTTATTAACTGCTACAGAAGGTTTCCACTCCTTTCTAGATTCTCTAAAAGATATAAAAATTAAAACAGCGGTCGCATCATCAACCTCAAAAAAAACTATCAATGTGATCCTTACCAGATTAAACGTCATTCAAGAATTCGATACAATTGTCAGTTCTGAAGAAGTTCAGCTTGGTAAACCGGAACCTGACATCTTCTTAGAAGCTGCGAGACGAATAAACGTTAAACCCAATAATTGTGTAGTTATAGAAGATTCTACATTGGGTGTAAAAGCAGCCGGAAAAGCAGGTATGCGTTGTGTTGGATTTACTAAAAATATCTCTGGAAATCAAGACTTATCTTCAGCAAATATAATCGTTAACAGTTTTAATAAAATTGACCTGAAATCAATAACATTTTAATATCTTTAACCCCTTCCAAAAGATAAAATCCTTTGTTAAGAACTACCGTGTAATATATTCAATTTGACATACTCATATTAATATATAATTTTTGTGTTAGTATTAAAGTATATAGAAAAAGGAAAAATTGTGATTTTTGAATTGCTAAAAATAATTGTTAATCTTAGATGATGAAAAAAATACTCGGATTATTGTTAGTATCTATTCTCCTTTCTGTGAATACATTTGAAGAACTGCCTGAGGAAAGTGAAACAAGTTTTCTTCAGAAAGAAGATAGAGCTGAATTTCTGTTTATGCAGGGACTTGGCTTTTACAATTTAAGCCAATATTCAAAAGCTATTGAATATATGCAAGAAGCATTAGAGATCTACACGGAAGAAGATGATCAACCAAATATTGCTAAATGCTACAATAATATTGGTAACATTTACAATAAATTGAATCTTTATAATAAAGCCATGGAGTATCACCTACTTTCATTGAAACTGGAAGAAGAACAAAATGATGAGAAAGGCATAATTAGTTCTTTGAATAATATCGGAAATGTATTACAAAATATTGATGAATTCAATCAGGCTTTGCAATACTACCAAAATGCACTCGATTTAAGCTATCAGATAAAAGATAATGAAAGTATTGGAATAACTTTAAACAACATTGGCAATATTTATCTAACACAAGAAAAATTTGAAAGTGCACTTGATTATTATAATCAATCATTGGTCATAAAAGAAGAAATAGCTGATGATTCTGGGATAGCAACGACCTATAATAATATTGGAATGGCTTATCAAGGCTTGGGATCAACAGCAGAAGCTCTTAAAAACCATGACATATCTCTGAATATGATGAAGAAACTAAAGAATGGCAATGGAATCGCATCAGCTTATTTTCATATAGGTATCATACATTTTGAAGAAAGTGATTTTGAAAAAGCTTCATTTTATATAAATAACGCATTATCATACGCTAAAAATTATGATAATAAGCAAATTTTACTCTCTTCTTATAAAATCCTTGAGAAGATATACTACAAACAGGCTGATTATAATAAGGCATATTCAACCATGAAACTATACACTCAACTAAAAGATGATCTATTTTCATTACAAACACAGAAAGCTGTTACTGAATTACAAATACGTTATGAAACAGAACAGAAAGAGAAAGAAATCCAACTTCTTAAAACTAATGCATCGATCAGTGAATATAAATCTGATGTGAATAGAATGTTAATGATCATTCTGGTTGTTATCTTAATTGCAGTTGCAGCTTTAGGTTCATTTTTTTATATTCAATTCAGGCAAAAAACTCAAACAAATAATTTAATTGAAGATCAAAATAAACAACTAACAGAGGCTTACAGTAAAATGGAGGATCTTGCCAAAACTGATGCTCTTACTGAACTTTCTAACAGACGAGACATGTACCAGATAATAAATCATGAAACAGATCGTTTTGAGAGAAATGGAAAATCTTTTACTATCTTAATGGCAGATATTGATAATTTTAAAAGGATTAATGACACTTATGGTCATGATGTTGGTGATCGTGTGCTTAAAACTATAGCCAATGTAATGAAGACTACAATGAGAAAACAGGATATCATAGGACGCTGGGGCGGTGAAGAATTCCTCTTATTGCTACCCGAAACTGATATTATTGGTGGTAAGAAGATCGCTGAAAAATTAAGATCAAAAATAAGCAAAGAATCAATAAGTTATAGTGATAAATTTATCCACGTAACGGTTACAATCGGAGTTAGTGTCTATAATCGGATTCATGATGTAAACGAGAGCATCAAAGAAGCGGATGAAGCAATGTATCTTGGTAAAATTAGAAATAAAAATTGTGTTGTAACATCTAATAAAAGTAATTTAAAAGTTAAAAAGAGAGCTATGTTATGAGAAAATTCATTGAAGCAATTCCAAAAG
>CAZSOM010000290.1:0-2706 GCA_964608295.1 uncultured Candidatus Cloacimonadota bacterium | reverse complement strand
CATTATTCCTCATGTAGCTTTTCAATCAAATCTTTATCTATATTGCTCATGAGAATATACCCTCCTTTTCATTAATCTAATTTAATCTGTTTCCTAACGTTCTGACATGTTACATCGTGTACATCCACCTTATTTCTGTGCATGATGGAAACTGGTCTGTTAGATGTAGTAATGGAAGCTAACCTCGTTCATTCACTCTCACGAATCCACTACCTTGGTGTATTTCAATAGATTCCTTTGTCACATGTTTCACTATTATGTTCCCACTTCCTGATAATAGTAATTCGGCACGTTCAACTGTCACATCCGCTCGTACATGACCCGAGCCACTAATGTTAACCTTTAATTCGGAAAAATTGCCTTCATCAATCTCGACATTCCCTGAACCAGAGATTCTGATATTCGCATCATGAATAACTTCCTTTGCTTTAATACTTCCACTCCCATTAATTGATACATCTAACTCATCTATTGAATTTGCATCAACTTCTAATGACCCATTGACTTTTGTTGTCAATTTGGCAACAGAGGTATTTATCTTTGCACTACCACCACCATTGTTCTCGAAATATAATGATGGCTTTGTATTAGTATATATCTTCAATACACCTTCAATTGTGTTTGGCTTTCTTCTTCCATTAACAATAACGCTTCCGATTATGACATTACCCGTTTCTCTTTGAGATTCCACACGAATTCCAGTACTTAAATTATAAACACTAATTGATTTTGCAAAATCTTCTGTCCCGATTATTTCTAATTTAGATACCTCATTTTTAGTTTCAACTATCTCAACATTAAATTTACCGCCAATGATCTCAATATAACTTGAATCAATATCCATAGCATTTCGTATCGTTGAGTCAACTAAATTTTCTATAATTTTGAACTCAATATTTCCTTTACCTACGTTCCTAATTGCTAGATCCTCTAAATTTGCAACACTCCCATCAAGGAAAACCACTTTAGCTCCCTCTGTTTCCTTCACATCTTTGTCGCTATACACGACAACGTCTTCATACCTTAAAACTTCTTTCATACTTTCCTCCTTAATGATAAACTGGTTATTTCGTCTAACGGTTCTTTGCTTAAATCGTTTCAGAACCTTAAGTCAATCGCTTGTGATTGACGGGTGCTTGCACTTGGGTTCTTGAATGATTGAAGCAATATGTTATGCGAAGTCTTATCGGACTAAAATAAATTCTCCAACTCTAATATTCTACTCGATTTAATTACTAAACCAAGATTAATAGGAATTCTAGAGAGTGCAAATGCCCGTTGAGCTGTTGGTACATCAACGACTCTTATTTCACCTTCTGTAGTTAACTGAGGTCCTGCATATAGTGTACCTAAAAGAAATATTCTTTTAGCACCTAAATATGTGTTACCATTTCTATCAGAGTATCCATTTTCATTTATCAGGAAAACAGGCGAACCACTTGATCCTGGTATACATGCTGCATCTATCATAAATTCTTTCTTACCATTATAATCTAGATTAGGATGTGTTGCAGATACACCTTTCCTAAATATTGGCTTATTATTCACGGAATCCCATATACCATTTGGGTAACCTACCATAATGATTTCTTCCATAACACTAAGCTCTGACAATTGTGATGCTGATGGAATAAATGATGTATCCAATGATCTAAAGAATAATTTCTGATTAGTAGATTCTGCTTGATTAAGAAAAGGTGCTATAGGCATAGCACATAAATCCACATCTGCATCAGGATGCATTCTCCACATATTCTCAAAGTTACTTAAAAATAGTCCAAAGTGATTCCTATCATCCGGATTGCCTTGTTCGTCAGCTTTAGAGAAAATAATACGCCCTTCATAAGCATTTCTAACTACATGCTTGTTCGTAATAACTACTGGAATATAAGAACCAGTTTCTTCATTTAATTTGAATCTAAATAAATACCCAGTACCAGTAAATGATTGATTTTCTTTTGTTTTACATTCAATTCTTACTGTTGCATATGCTAATTGTTCTGTTAGTGTAAGTTTCATAATCCCTCCTAAAAACCAGATAATATTTCGTATAACTATTATAGTTTCGTATTACGACAACAGTCTGAAACGCTTGTAAACTGCACCATATTATTAAAAACACAAAAAGACATGCTAATCAAATTCAAATTTTTCTTCCGGTTACTCTCTGAATCGCAGTTTTCCATTTTTTTAAAGAACGCCTAAGTATCATATTATTTGCCCTCCTAATTTAATTTGTATGAGTAATTCCCTTGATATAACCATTTAATATGTTCTGAATAATTAGCCCCAAAATATACATATTGGGTCATTATCCACTTCATTTATTAAATCGTTTATTTCTGAAGATGGATAAATTCCATCGTAAATATACCATTTACCGGTATGTCTTCACCAATATAGTGACCAAGTTTTCTTATCCGTATCATATCTAAATTGAGCTATTTTCATTTTTGTCCATATAGATTCATTATGATATGACTTTCTATTTTCAAACATGGTTACATTGTTTCCTCTTATTTCAAAATCTAATTTTATCTGATCTTTTACATGTGCAGGAATACGTGAATCACAAAATTCCATTAGCAGTTTATTTACTTTATGTTTCTGGACTTCATCTATTGCCATATATATTACTTTCCTTTCGCAACTTTCAATTTATGGGGGTGAGTTGATAAGTTATTAAGTTGTTAGACAGGCACCAAT
>CAZSOM010000289.1:0-2711 GCA_964608295.1 uncultured Candidatus Cloacimonadota bacterium | reverse complement strand
CTTTCCAGCACCATTTGGTCCAAGAAGTCCAATAACTTCACCTGATTTTATCTCAAAACTCACATCATCTAGAGCTTTTTGCTTCCCAAACGTTTTAGTTATATTCTGAATTTTTATTGACATATGGTACAATTTTTGTTAATCAACATTTGCAAAAATAATAAAATTTAACCCGATTTTATTATTCTAATTTAGAATCAGTATAAATTATCAAGCATTTATACCTATAATAAGGTAATATTACAACTTTTGTTCAAATATTTCGTCAAAATATATAAAGGCATTTACATTTCAAATTAATATCTACTAACTATGAAAAGAATTTTACACTTATTTGGGGAGAGTGGTAATTATTCCGATAAAATTCTATCTCGGAGAATATTAACAATTCTATCAGCTGTTATAATCTTATTTTTCTTTTTACCAATCTTCTAGTGAAGCACAAAGTGGTTTGTGCGATCCTACTGTGCCTTTTTATACTGTTGACCTTTCTGCAGCCCCAGATGCAACATGGACATCACCAAACTTTTCAAGAAAAGATTTGTGTTGTGGAAATGCCAGTCCTGACAGATGTGTTGAATTTGAAATAACTTTACACCCAGATGCTATTGCAATAAATTTTGGAATTACTTCTGGTGCTGTTCCCCCAGGTGCTTTATTTTATCAGATTAACTGTGGCCCACCAGTTACTGTAGGCACACCGGTTTGCATTGTAGGAGTCGGCCCTCATACATTAACATTCTGCAAACCTGGAACCAACAAAAATATTTATGAGGTAACATCAATACAACCTCCTTCAATATCTGATACTTTGCATGCAACTGAAAACTGCCCTGCACCAATAGGAATAATAGGAATGGTAGCTGGTACAATTGTAATAACTGATTTGACAGGTGGCGGAACATATTTATCTTATTTAAGTTGCACAGACTGTCTTAACCCAATAGTCACCCCTTCTGGGGCATTTCCACCTTATGCAGATTATGAAATATGTGGAGAGCCCGAGGGATCTGTTTGTTTAGCTTCTACAACAATGTGCGATACAGTAAGAGTGTTTTTTTATGACACGATAGACGCAGCAATTAATCCAAACCCTGCTGAGTTTTGCATTGGCGATGCTGGAGTCTGGTTATATTCAACAATTTCAACTGGAGTTCCACCATATTCATACGAATGGTATGATCAAGCAAATGGCTCAGGGAATTTACTTTCTACTACGGCAGATTATTTTGCAACAACTGGAGGGAATTATTCTTTAGTCATTTCTGATTCCCTTACCCCAAGATGTGGACCATATATTGTAAATGCAGTAGTAATAGAAAACCCACTACCTGTTTTAACATTTACTCCTAATAGCCCATATATTTGTGATGGTGGCTCTATAGATATAACAGTTGCCGGTGCAAACACATATGTGTGGTCACCCGGAACAGATCTTTCAGGAACAACAGGAGCTACTGTAACCGCATCTCCAACTGCAACTACAACATATACAGTCACTGGTACAGATAATAATGGTTGTTCTTCAACCATTGATATCACAGTTGAAGTATGCGCTTCACCACCAGTAACAGCTGCTGCTGGCGGCGATATCTGTTTAGGAGAATCTTTTCAACTTCAGGCAAACGGTGCACTGTTTTATGAATGGACTCCTACTACAGGGCTTGATGATCCAAACATTAGCAACCCTCTTGCAACACCAATAGTAACTACTGAATATGTTGTTACTGGATATGATGCGAGTTGTACTGTCATTGATAATGGAGATTTCTCTAGTGGCAATACAGATTTTACAACACAATATAACTACTCAAACAATCTTTTCCCAGAAGGGAATTATATGATTGGAACTAATCCTAACGATTACCATACTAATTTTGCTGCATGTGGAGATCATACTGATGGCTCTGGTAATTTGATGATTGTTAACGGAAATACAGTTGCAAACCAAGAAGTTTGGTGTCAAAACATTACTGTACTACCAAATACAGATTACATTTTCTCTACATGGATAACTAGTGTTCATCCATCAAATCCTGCAGTTTTACAGTTTTCAATAGATGGTACTTTATTAGGAAGTCCTTTTAGTGCAACAGCTACAACCTGCCAATGGAATGAGTTTTATGAAGTTTGGAATTCTGGAGTAAGTACTTCAATTCAAATATGTATAGTCAACCAAAATACAATTGCAACAGGAAATGACTTTGCTATTGATGATGTATTTTTCTCTCCCTTATGTCCAGCAACAGATACTGTTGAAGTAATAGTTCATAATCCTCCAACCATAAACATTTCTAATTTTGGTCCATTTTGTGAAGATGATGCCGCATCAGATATAGTTGCAAATCCTGCAGGTGGAACATTTAGTGGAACAGGTATCACAGACATTAATGCAGGCACATTTGACCCAGGTGCTGCTGGTGATGGAACACATAACATAACTTATAGCTATAATGATGGATTTTGCCAAGTAGACACAATATTTAGTATTATTGTCGACGCAAGTGTTGACGCTACAATAACTCCTATTGGACCTTTCTGCGAAGTAGATGCTGCAGTTGCATTAACTGCTGTTACTCCTGGTGGAATGTGGTCGGGAACTGGTGTTGTTGGTAATACTTTTGACCCTACTATTGCACTTCCTGGTGACCACATTATACAATATGATATTATAAACGGTGCGTGCGCGGACTCTGATACAGAAACAATAC
>CAZSOM010000288.1:0-2732 GCA_964608295.1 uncultured Candidatus Cloacimonadota bacterium | reverse complement strand
ATGAGGTGATTATGAATTTATCAGAAAGAGCAATTAATGTTCAGGCATCTCCCATCAGGAAGCTAATGCCGTTTGCCAATGAAACAAAGAAAAAAGGAATTCACATTTATCATTTAAATATCGGTCAGCCGGATATTGAAACACCAAAAGAGATGATGAATGTTTATAAAAATTATGATTCCAAAGTTCTGGCTTATGGTCCTTCTCAAGGTTTAGAAATTTACCGTAAGAATCTTGTCAGGTACTATGACAGACACAATATAAAACTGAGAAGTGATGATATAATTGTTACTACTGCCGGGTCGGAAGCAATCGTGTTTGCTCTGCTGACATCATGTAACAATGGTGATGAAGTAATTGTTCCTGAACCATTCTATACAAATTATAATGGCTTTGCCACCATTACTGGTGTGAAGATAGTTCCACTTACAACTTATGCTGAAGATGGATTTGCATTACCAACTGATGATAAGATCAAAGCTTTGATCACTTCCAAAACAAAAGCGATTATGCTCTGCAATCCGGGAAATCCTACTGGAACCGTTTATCCACGCTCAGAAATTGAAAGAATTGCAAACATCGCTAAAGAGAATGATCTTTTTGTGATCTCAGATGAAGTTTACCGTGAATTTGTTTATGATGGTTGTTCACATACAAGCATTTTGGATCTTGAAGGGATGGAAGATCTGGCTATAATGGTTGACAGTATTTCAAAACGTTACAGTGCCTGCGGAGCAAGAATAGGTTGTCTAATATCAAGAAATAAAGAATTTATTGCATCTGCAATTAAATTTGCTCAGGCACGTCTGTGTCCTCCCACCATTGATCAGCTTGCAGCCAACGCTGCTATTGATATTGAAGGAGAATATTTCAAAGGTATCATCCACGAATATGATGAAAGAAGAAATTTGGTTTATAATGAACTTCAGAAAATAGATGATATCATCTGCATTAAACCAAAAGGTGCTTTTTACATTATCGCCAAGTTGCCAATTGATGATGCAGAACACTTTGCCAAGTGGATGCTGGAAGAATTTTCGGTTGATAAAGAAACGGTAATGTTTGCACCAGCACAAGGTTTTTATGCAACACCGGATTTAGGTAAAAATGAGATTCGTTTAGCATACATTCTAAATGAAAAAGACCTTACGAAAGCAATGAAGATCTTTCGTGAAGGTCTTAAGAAATATAAATCTTTGTTTTAAGATTATTTAAAAACTATTCAGGAAAAATTAATCCAATTTCACGTTTCGCGCTTTCGATACTATCGGAAGCGTGAACTGCGTTTTCACCTTTGGATTTGCCAAAGATCGCACGGATCGTTCCCAAAGCAGCTTGGGTGAAATCGGTAGCACCGACTAATTCTCTAAGTTTTAAAACTGCATCTTCCCTTTTTAGAATAACACCAACGATCTTACCTGATCGCATGAATGCGCTATGTTCCGGGAAAAAATATTTTCCTACATGTTCTGCATAAAATTCTTCTACCAAAGCTTCATCCATTTCGAACATTTTCATTTTTTCAACCACAAAACCATTTTTTTCTACCATCTGCAAAATTTCACCAATGTGGTTATCACCGGTTGCATCCGGTTTGATCATAAATAAAGTTTTTTGTTCCATAACTAACTCCAATTCTCGTATTTTATTATTATATTTATAATTACAAATCCATAAGCTTTATCTTTCAAACTTATAAATGCAAAAAATTGAAATAAGCTTCTATATGCAAGAAAAATGTTTTGACATAAAAATTCCCATAAACATTAACTTTCCACTAATCGTGCTTAATCATAAAATTGGAGGAAAGATGTCTCTGGAAAAAATGAAAAAAGGTAATATAGAATTTACAAATAAATTTAAAGAAAGTAAAAAAATTATGATGATCTTGTTACAAAAGGGCAACATCCTAAAGTGTTGTGGGTCGGTTGTTCCGATTCCCGGGTAGTTCCGGAATTTATCGTAAATGCCAAGGCAGGTGATCTTTTCGTAACCAGGAATATTGCCAATATCATTCCACCAGCCCAAGCTAATGATATCTGCACAGGTTCAGTGCTGGAATATGCTGTTTTACATCTTAATGTAGAACATATAATTATCTGTGGTCACACAGGTTGTGGTGGAATCACCACTGTCGTGGACGGTCCTCCTATAAACACCAAAATTGAAGAATGGCTGCAACATGCATGCAAGGCAAAACAAACTGTTGAAAAATACGGTGTAGAATTTCAGATATTGAATATAATAAAAGAGAACATTTTACTGCAAGCACAAAATTTATTAACTTTTGATTTCATAGAAGAAAGAGTTACTTCAAAAGAATTACAAATCCATAAATGGTTATATGATATGAATTCAGGAAAGATCACATGTTACCTTGAAAATCATGCTAATTGGCTTTACTTAAACAAATAGTATAATCAATAATTAATTAATTACTTTAAATTTCATTGTTTAATTGTATGTATTTATATATGTAAATACGATTATTTTATAACAGCAATAATACTCAATTCGAGTTATTTATATTATAAAAATTATGAATTATCAGTTAAGTATTAAAAAATTCTTGACTCAACGTTATTTGGTTAAGAATTTGCGATGGAATACCTAATAACTAAAGGAGGGCGTACCAGATGGCAGATAAGAAAGCAATAACTTCGTTTGCACATGAAGGCAAAACATTCCCACCATCAGCAGAACTTCAAAAAAATGCACACATTTCATCAGAT
>CAZSOM010000287.1:0-2740 GCA_964608295.1 uncultured Candidatus Cloacimonadota bacterium | reverse complement strand
CATCTCTTAATACATAAGTTTTTACAAAATTGTTCGAATAATACTTAAATGCGCCCTTTAAGTTCAACATAATTTCTCCATTCTCTTTTATTTGGTAGTTTTATTTTCATTTTATTATTCATATTTTAAGGCTTCAACCGGATTTGTGTTGGCAACTTTGGTTGTGTGATAAGCTGATGTGAGGAAACTAACTAGTAATGCTCCTAGAAATGTTAAACCAAAAATCAATGGATTTACAGAAACTTTGTTGGCATAATTCTTTTGCCAAAGACTAAAAACATAGTAAGAAAGCGGTCCCGCTAAAATTGCTGAAACAATTATGGTCGTGAAAATTCCTTTAAACAATGTTGCGATGATCTGAGGAACGCTGGAACCTAAAATTTTTCTAACTGCTACCTCTTTTGTTCTTTGGATCGTGGAGTAGGATGTGAGCCCAAACAAGCCAAAACAAGAGATAAGAATGCAGAAATATGTAAAGATGCTAGAAAGTTTTTTCTGAATTTCATCACTTCTATATACAGTATCCAAATCTTGTTCCAGGAAGGAATAATTAATAGGAAAATCAGGAGCGAATTCCTGCCATTTTTGTTTGATGAAATCCATGGTTTCGGAGATGTTTTCTCCTTTTAATCGGATATTCAAAATACCCTGAGTTGTGCGAGATTGGATCATGAACATAGGGCGGATTTCTTCTCTGGCAGAAGCATATCTAAAATCTTTTACTACTCCAATCACTTGGCCAAATTGTGTTTTTTTGCCGATGGGTTCTGTCCAACCAAAAAGCTCTACCATTGCTTCATTTACAATGAAATCGATAGGAGCACCATCCTGACGTTCATTGGCAAAATTGCTTCCTAAAACAAGTTCTATACCCATTGTTTCCAAAAATTTATTGTCCGCATACAATATTGGATTTGCGTGAATTTCCATTTCTCCACTTTCGGTTTCCCATTCAAAGGCAGAACCGTAAAGTCCATTTCCTAAAGTAGTACTGGAAAATCCTGCTGAAGTAATGTTATGATGGTCGATTATCATATCTCTGAAATTTGTAAAATTCTGTTTAAGTTCTTCATTAGTTGTGGAAACTGTAACTATATTTTCTTTTTGAAATCCCAGATCAAGATTTTGCATGAATTCAATTTGCTCACGCATGAAAATTGTTAGAATGACTGCCGTAATAGAAATGATAAATTGAAATGAAACTAAAGCATTGCGGAAGAAGTTACCGGTTTTCCCTTTTTTCATGACACCTTTCAAAGATGAGATCGGTGCTAAATGAGATAGATAAAAAGCTGGATAAAAACCGGAGATAACACCAACCAGGATTGTAATTATAATTGAACCACCTAATAATACCAAATTTCCTAATAAATTAATTTGCAGATTCTTGTTAATCAAATCGTTGAAAGGAGTTATCTTGAGAACTAACTCGGCTAAAGCAAACCCGATAGCAAGAGCCAGAAAGGAGAGAATAACAGATTCACTTAGAAATTGATGTATGAGTTGTTTCTTTTGTGCTCCCAGCACTTTTTTCATCCCGATTTCCCGTGCTCTACTTCCTGCTCGTGATGTTGCCATATTTACGTAATTTATACAGGCTAAAAGCAGGATGAACATTCCAATTGATGCAAATCCATACAGAAATTTACGGTTTGCTTCTGAAAATCTGGCGTTGATGGTAGAGCGAAGATAAATATCGTTAAGCGGTTCCACAACTGCGATATATTTAATACGATCATTTTCCACCATTTCTCTGTCGTAGAAATTCTGAAATTTTTCAGAAAATTGTTCGGAGTTGAAGTTTTCTGAGAAAAGGAAATAGGTGAAAAATGACATATTGCCACCCAGAACTCGCGGAGTATAAATATCATCCAGATTTTGGGTTTTCAAAAATGTATTCATCGACATCAGAGCTGAAAATTTCAGGTGGGAATTATCCGGTAAATCTTCGATCACACCTGTAATTTCATAGATCTCGCTATCGATTTCCAATTCTTTCCCAACCGGATTTTGATTCTCAAAATATTTTTTTGCTAGCTTTTCTGTGAGCACAATTGTGTTAGGTCTGTCCAAAGCGTCCGCACTCTTTCCATAAATAAAGGTGTGACTGAATATCCGAAAGATACTGTTATCGGTCATCATCACTCTGCTTTCATACAGAGTTTTATCATTACCATTCACTAGTAGCTGTCCCGGATACATGCAGCGCATATAATCTTCGATCTCCGGCATTTCATTTTGGAAAAGCGGACCGACTGCAACGTTACAGATGGTTTGTGTGCTGCTGATACCACCAATTGTCATGTTCACGCCATATCTGTATATTCGATCGATATTTTTGTGGTGTTTATCGTATGATAGTTCATTCTGAATAAAAAGTAGAACAAGCATGCTACAGCATAAGCCGAGAGCCAAGCCAAATATGTTCAAGAAGGAATGGAACTTATCTTTCATTAGTACCCGTAAAGCTTGTATGGTGTTTTGTTTAAACATAATATTTACTATTCATACTTTAAAGCTTCAGCAGGATTAGTTTGTGCTGCTTTAATAGCTCTAAAGCTCACAGTGATAAGTGCAATTAATAAGGCAGTTATACCGGCAAAAATATAGGTTAAGATTGACTGGTCTACTGCAAAAGCAAAATTCTGAAGCCATTTTTGGAGAGCGAGATACGAAAGCGGCCAAGCTATAATATTTGCCAAAATTACCCAAATACTAAATTCTTTAGTAAGAATGAAAA
>CAZSOM010000286.1:0-2742 GCA_964608295.1 uncultured Candidatus Cloacimonadota bacterium | reverse complement strand
CTCAGTTGCTCTGCAAGCACGCTTGCACCTAATTCCCCTCCTACTTAAAATTGGAGGGGTGTCGCTGAAAGCGACGGGGTGGTTGTTATACTTCTATTCCCTGCCATTTCTCTTCTCTTTGCATTATGCTCCAGAATTTCTCTTTGTATTGAACATAATCCCTGCATTCTTTAGTGCTATTTCGTGTGGTTCGTGGTTGAATAATCTTCTCTCCCTGACAATCCCAACACCTACTCAGTGCAATTTGCAATAACATAGAACTATTAGACCCTAATTCCAACATCGACAAACAATACACACACGCAGTAGCTTTTGCAAAGAGTTACAACATCATTTAACGCTCTTTAAGAGCTCATTCCCAACCTGTAATGGCTGCTATTGATAGTCCTGATATATTCTATCTTGTACTTGTATATCTTACAATACAGACCCGAGAGATCACCTGGAATGCTAAGATTGATTCAACAAACTGTCAGAGATACAAAACCAAGTTGGCTTTTAGTGGACGGATAATTCTACTTGACTTCCTCCGAAAGTACTATCACATTGTGTCTTATGGAAGCATTGTGGTAATCAAATGCATTGGGTTGATAAATGAGTTAGAGAATATTCGTAATTAAAGACTGAAAGAAAAGGAATTAAAATGAAGTTATTAAAAATTTTAGATCAAACAAACCAAATTGAAAAGAACTCGTTTATAAAATTGCTTATTAATATTATGAGTAACTACGATAATGAGGACACACAGATTGAACAAATCAAAAATGCGAGTAACGAAGACATTGTTGAAATTTTCAAATTGGATTATGTTCAAGAAGAATTTAGAAAACAGATAAAAGAGGCTATTGCCTTTAACTTCAATCTTGATATTTTAATTGATATTGTCATACGCGATGGCAATTGTATTATGTCTCGTAATTGGTTCTATCAGCTGTACTTAAAAGAAATAGAAAACACTAAAAATGAAGTTGATAAGCTAAAAAAAGAGTTAGATGTAGAGAAGAAGGTAAGTTTGGATGACGTAAGAAGAAGAGACTACTTAACCTATTATAATTGTGTTAAAACAGCTTATACAAATGATCAATTACAAAACCGAGAATGCGTGATAACACACGATGAATTATCAATATTGAACACATTATCAGATAGTTTAGATCTATCGCAAGATGAGACAAGAAGCCTTTATTATTCTGTGTTACCAATAGGGAAAATGGATACAGATTGCATAATCAAAAACTTTAAAGATATTGGTTTATTGTTTTATTCAAAGAAGAATCTTGAAGTCTATATTCCCGAAGAAATTGTCCGAATTTTGCGAAAAATGAAAGGATATGAAGTTGCAAACAAACATTTTAGACGTGTATTGAAGCAACTAAAAGATAGTCAAATATCACTAATTTGTCGAAAACATAATATCGATAGAAATCTTTCAAGAAGTGAGAAAATCAAAGCGATAATCGAAAAAGGATTGAGTATTAGAAATACTTTAGCAAATGGTATTTTTAAAGAACAAGTTAATCTAACAGAGAAAAAAGAATTTATAAATACTCTAATTGAAACAAATCTAAAGCTTTCATTGCCTTCAAAAGGAGTGACTCTCAGAGATAAAATCAATAACCTCATTATATATTTTAATTCAATTGAGAAAGATGATAAAATTGAAATTTCAAATGAAGGTTACGAAAAACTTCTTGAAGATATTCATCGATTGATACCTGAAACAAATGATATCGTGAAAGATGAATTTGAAATTCAAGGTGATTTTATATTGAAATTCGATTTGTTGTTAGATTACAACATAAAACCAAGAGATGTTCTTGATTTAATCGGGAAAAGTGCTTTAATCACTTTCAGTAAAACTCAGAATATTAAATCTATTGGCAAAGTTGTAAATAATATACTTGAATCATACAGAGATACTGAAAGTTTATATATTGAAAATTATGATTTAATCAGCAATCGAGATTACAATGCTTTAAAAGAAAATGGAATTACAGTGAAAGAAAGTGAATTAGGATTGATTTTTGAAAGAACAACCAAGTCAATTTTTAATAAACTCGGGCTTATTGTAGATGAAAATTTAAAAAAGAAAATTAGCGACAACAAAAACAAGTTAGATATTGTTCTTAAAATTAATGAAAAAGAGATAATTATCGTTGAATGTAAAACACACAAAGATAGTGATTTTAACAAATTCAGTTCAGTTTATCGACAAGTTAATGCATACCAAAAGAAAGCACAAGATATGGGATTCAAAGTTATTAAATCTTTAGTCATTGCATCTCATTTCAGTGATGATTTTGTAAATGAGTGCGAGTTGGATTTTGAATTGAATCTATCATTGATAACAGCAACAACAATGTTAAATATTTTAGATGCTTTTAAAAAATCAAGACATCAGGCTTTTCCTTATAAATTATTAATGAAAGATGTTTTGATTAATGAATCTAGAATAATCAAAGCAATAATGAAATGAGTAAAGGCATAATGGTTTGTTAGAATTACGCATAACAAGCGTGTAGCTCAGCAGAGAGTAAAAATGAGTTACTGAACAAGGGAATAAGATGACTATACTGAAGTAGTTCCCGGGAAAGTAGACTTTAATCCCAATTCCTCGCTTTGGAGTTGGGATTACTTTAGGTTTAAATGAGATAAAATAATTGAGGTAAACATGAAAGTACGATGCCAATGGTGTGGCGACAATCCACTTTATATAGAATACCATGATAAGGAATGGGGAAC
>CAZSOM010000285.1:0-2749 GCA_964608295.1 uncultured Candidatus Cloacimonadota bacterium | reverse complement strand
GAAAAAATTCATAATAGAAAATATATTCTCCCCTATACTATGCAACCTAACGTTACGGCTATGCTGCGTACCGCTTTAATATTTCTAATTTTTCTATTTACTGATATTTTTTTAATAGCACTTAATGCTAATGCTTACAACTAATTGCGGCATGCAGTATGAGCCATTGTTGGGCACAGTATTTATTTTGTTTGTTTATAATACTTTTCTGAATACTCAGATTTTAAAGAATCTATATCAAGTTTATGAGTGTTAATATATTCTTGAATTTTTTCATTCGTTAATGAATCCAATTCATATTTACTAAATTCTTTAAAGAAAGATTTGACGTTAGTTCTTAGTAAACGCAATTTTCCTCTTTTGATAATTTCCACATGATGTGTAAAATCACCATGATATGATAAATTTCTAGTCGGAATAATTAAAAACCTTTTTACTTGTGAATCTCCATATTCTCCTTTAAACCATGCGCAATGAATATTCATTTGGCCTGATTCATGTTTGTTAATTTCATATCTTTCAATATTTACTCCACTTTTACATTCAAAAATAAAATATTGATTACTTACACCGCACCATAAATTATCGGGACCCTTTTTAAACTCTTTGTCTGGTCGCTCACTTAGGAAACCTAACATTAATCCTAAATCTTTCAAAGCAGATTCAAATTTATCTGAAGATGTACCAAATTCTAAATCAGAAAGTACACCTTCAACGGAAATCATTAACTCTTGATAATTTTTATGACTACGAATCCATTCTTCGACTCTTTTTGTTCTGCTTTCATTTATAAATTCTAATTTGCTGTAAACAATCCCCTCTCTTGGTTTTAAAAGTTCATGATTTTTTAGAAAAGCACTTATTTGCAATTGATTTGAATCAGTTTTACTCTTTAAGTATTTATATCTTGCCATTAGTTGAAGATACCATCCTTTTTCACTCTCATCCGTGCAATGATCATCTATAATTCGTTGAATTAATTCACTTGCTTTTTCATAGTTGCCTGAATAATTAAGTACAGCAGCCTTTCTTTCTAATAAAAGAGTATCGTAAATTTTACTTTGCTGAATTGTTTGTCGAATTTGATCCATTTCTTCTTTATAAAATTCTTTCCAATCTTCATCACGCTGAATTGATTGTTTCATTAATGAATTCACTACTTTAAAAGGTTCATTTTTATCAGTAATTTCATCAGAAGCCATTTCTGCTATCTCCAAACCAATTTCAATTTGTTTCTTGGTCTGAGGGGAAAAATATTTATTTGTTCTTGAACTTTTTATGAATTTTATCAAATCTGCACCGATTAACAAAATTAAACAATAGTCTTTTTCGCCTCTTACTGAACGACCTAGACCTTGTTCAATTTTTTGTGCAATTTTGATATTAATAGAATCACTTCCTTTTCTGTTTGATTCTTCATATCTTTCAGACAATGAGAAAAAGAAAGGTTTGCCATCAAAAATTAATATTCTACAAGTTTCATCTGGTAAATCGATACCATCATATCTATTAGCAAAAACTACAGTATGTTCGAAATTACCTTTTTTAAGAAGGTCAACCACCTCTGGTATTTCATGTGATTTAGGAACTAATGAACCAAGATGATAATAAGTCTCTGTTTTACTAAATGAAGAAACTAATGATACAATTCCATAATTTTTATCTGAAGGTTTGGCTAATCGATTTACCATAGTTATTCTATCAAGAGTTTCGTCTACTAACGAAGGAATAACTATCATTTTTTCGCCTGACCATATTTGTGTTGGATTTGTTAGAGGATTCTTTATTGCATCCAAATTAAAACCTAATCCTTTTATGAAAAATGAGTCATCTTGAGTTGTTGCAGACATTAAAATTCTTTGGCTTGCATTATTGAATGAAGAAAATTTTTCAATAGGAATATGTATTGGCGTAATTTCAATATTTTGGCCAGAAATAAATGCTTGACAATTTTTTATGTTGTCTTTAATAAATGGCCAAGAAAACATTATCTCAATCTTCTCTTTATGAATTGATAAAATTTGTAAGACCTCAGCTGATTTTTCAATCCAATTCCAATATGGTATTGGTAGGAATGAGTTGTAATCTTCATTTTGAATTTCTAAAAATGTTCCTTCACCTTGTTCTGGCAAAGCATCTTTAAATAATTCAATAAGTTTTTTATAAATTGTATGTTCGCTTTTGAGATTTATTGTAAAAGTATCCTTGATAGAATCTATACAGGCATGAGAATCATCTAATATTATATTTTCAACAGGTACATAATCATTGTTCAATCCAAAAATTGTTTTACCATTAAATACTTTTTGGACATGAGTAATTAGTATTTTCTTACCATCAATAAAGTCATTAGGTAATGAATTATCTTCACCAATTGAACAATAAGGAATACCAAATTTCTTGGCATCCTGTCTTACTTGTTGGACAAGATATTTATTCGGACAAATGAATAAGCAAGAACCACTATTAGAATTTATTTTTGATAATAAAATCAGTAATCCTATTAATGTTTTTCCTTCTCCAGTATGAAGCTTAATAATTAAATCTTTTTCATTTAATTTTGTTTCAAACCATTCGTTCAAAATGTTTAATTGTGCTGGACGTAATGGTCCCGCAATACTTCTTCTATCAAGTGATTCGTATATTTCTATCGGGTTTGTTTTCTTCTCACTAGAAGTTTTCTTTAATCTTTTTCTAAAATCTACCATTATGTCATTTTTGGATTAGTTTATATTGTGCCCAACGTTTA
>CAZSOM010000284.1:0-2751 GCA_964608295.1 uncultured Candidatus Cloacimonadota bacterium | reverse complement strand
GCCTGTTCCAGCTTCATTTCCATCCATAAACCATTCTTCACCGTTTTCTTCTATAGCAGTAGGGCTCATGATATATGAACCATAACTTCCGCTTACGATAAGTTGTAATGGCGCATTATATTCTAGCTTAAATTCAACTGTATAATCATCAATTATATTAATTTCTTCAATACAATCAAACATATAAGACGGACCTTGGCCTTTATCTCTTGTTCTTTCAAAAGAGAATTTTACTGCTTCTGCTGTAAAATCACTGCCATCATGAAACTTTACACCTTCTTTTAACTTAAAAGTCCAAGTCTTCATATCGTCGCTAACTTCATAACTATCAGCTAATACGTATTCTATTTCTTTATTATCAGGGTTAAACCTAAGTAATTGATTATTTCGCTGAATAGGATCCAGCGATACGCATTAGGGATCCAGTAATACGCCTAATGATTCCACTAATAAACTTTTGATATGATTTGCGCAATGATTCCACTTTGATAGAATTTTCTGTAAAATAAAGAGGTAACTTACAATACCATATTCATTTTATAGAAAGGAGGCCAATATTATGGCCAATAAAATCAAAGTGAAGCTCATTTTAGAGCTCCGATCAGCACACATGTCACGTAATGCAATAGCCAGTACAAGGCAGATGTCCAAAAACTCAGTTAGCGATGTGTTTCATATTTCCGACCATCTTAGCATTACCTTTAATGATGTTAAAGATATGTCTGAGCAAGAAGTCTACCATATGTTTTATCCAGACAAACATGCGATAGAAAAGTTATACGAGGATCCAAACTACGAGTATGTACACAAAGAGCTAAAAAAGGTAGGTGTAACCCTTAAAATTCTCTGGTTTGAATACGATGATAAATGCAAAGGTAATAACGATATAGCCATGGGCTATACAAAATTTTGCGAAGGGTATGGTAATCATACAATCGCAAATAAACTCACCAATCATCTTAATCACAAGCCTGGAATAATTACAGAGGTAGACTGGTCAGGACCTACCATGTCCTATGTGGACGTTTTAATAGGTGATAAGATTACTGTTTATCTTTTCGTTGCAACACTTCCGTATAGCCAATACGCATATGTAGAGCCTTGTCTTGATATGAAACAAGATACCTGGCTTAGATGCCATGTTCATATGTTTGAGTTCTTTGAGGGTGTAACAATAAGGACCGTTTGTGATAATCTGAAAACTGGTGTAATCAAGCATCCTAGAGAAGGAGATATCGTTTTAAATGAAAGCTATGAAGCTTTAGGTTCTCATTACATGACTGCAATTATGCCTGCGGGCGTACGAAAACCCAAACAAAAAGCCTCTGTAGAGGGTACGGTTGGTAAGATAGCAACTGCAATAATTGCAAAGCTTAGAAATGAAGTCCATAATTCATTCATAGAACTCAAAATAGCTGTATCAAAAGCACTTTCTGATTTTAACGAAAATCCATTTCAAAAACGTGAGGGTAGCCGCAAAGAAATCTTTCAAGAAGAAAAAAAATATCTTCAAACACTTCCTACGATTCCTTATGAAATAGCAAAGTGGCTCTATAAGCGAAAAGTGAATTTTGACTGTCATGTTGTCTATGAGAAAAATAGATATTCATGCCCTTATCAGCATGTCGGTAAATCTGTAGATTTAAAAATAATGGATTCTTCTATAGAAATATATCTCTTAGGAGAACGTATATCTACACATACAAAATTTCCAGATTACATTTCTAACCGTTACGCAACACATGATGAAGATATGCCCGCTCAATTCTTAACGCCCGAATGGGATGATGTACGAATCAAAAATTGGGCTTCTTCGGTTGGAAATAGTGCTTCGACAGTTATTGAGCGTATTTTTTCTGGCGTAAAAATAAAAGAGCAGGGTTACAATCCGTCTTTGTCAGTTTTACGCCTTAGTAAGACGTATTCAGAGGCCCGTTTGGAAACTGCCTGCGAATTAGCACTGACTAAAATAAAAGCACCCCGCTATAAACATCTTAAATCAATTTTGTCTTCCAATCAAGACCAGATGTACCTCGAGCGTAAAAATGCTTCTACCAATCCACCAAATCCCATAGGTGGCTATGTACGTGGTGCAGCATATTATGGAGGTAATAGCCATGATTAATGATGAAACAAAAAGAAAATTACGTGAATTAAATCTTAGTGAGCTCATAACAGTTTTAGAATTTCAGCAAAATGATATCAACAGTTTTACATTATCATTTGATGAACGTATACAGAGGTTAATAGATTACCTTTATCAAGAAAAATACAATAATAAAATCCAACGACTGATGAAACTTGCAAAATTCAGATTGCCTAAAGCAGAAATAAACGATGTATATTTCACAAACAGAGGGGTTGATCAGCAATTAATACAAGAATTATCGACTTGTCAGTTCATTGGCAGTAATTCCAATATTGTTTTCCAAGGTTTCACAGGCTCTGGAAAAACATTCCTTGCTTGTGCATTTGGTAGACAGGCATGCAAAAATCAAATTAGGACACGATATATACGCCTTCCTGACCTACTTGTAGAATATGACGAGTCCACACTTTTAACCAAAGGAACCGTAAAACTCTTGAAAAAATATAGTAATTATGGTCTCCTCATTCTTGATGAATGGCTTTTTGAAGATATTTCAGAAGGCGAACAGCATTTTATCTTTGAATTAATTGAAAGGCGACATGATTTATCATCCACTATTTTTTGTACACAATATAGGCAAGAGGATTGGCATAACAGACTTG
>CAZSOM010000283.1:0-2758 GCA_964608295.1 uncultured Candidatus Cloacimonadota bacterium | reverse complement strand
CTTTCTGTTTGGATTTCCGGAATAATATTCGGAGCAATGCATTTCTCTGTATTAAAATTCTGTAGTTCAATCTTTTTTGTATTATTCATTGTTTGCGGCGCAACCACTCTGGGAGTTCTGGCTGCTTATTATCGAGAGAAATCTGAAAGTGTTTATCCGGCAATCATGGTCCATATTTTGGGTAATGTTACAGGTTCATTTCCTTTAGTGATCAAAGCTATACTTGGGTAGGAATTAAAATGAATAATAAAATTCTGAAAACAGTAAACACCTACATAACTACAGCAAAATATTACGATTCGAATTGTTTTACTATATTAATACATAATTCTGTTGGTTAATACTAACTTTATGTATCTACTTGTTCATTAATGATGAATAATGCCAACATTAGTGAATAATATTTTAATTGTTGACAAAATTCTAATGCTTATGCTTGTAGATACCAACATTAAATACTAATAGGGGAGTTAGTGATGGTAAATACAAACATGGACTGGGTTGTTATGAGTGATAAAGCTATTATCACTGCCATAGGTGAATATTTAAAACAACAACGTTTAACTAAAAATAAAATACAAGCACAAATAGCTGAAGATGCCGGGATCAATAGATGGACTTTAAGTAATATTGAGAATGGCAAATCTGTAACCCTAGCTTCATTGATCCAAATACTAAGAGCTCTCGATTTATTGAGTATACTTGATATCTTTAGGATTGAGAAGCAGATAAATCCTCTGGAATTAGCGAAAGCAGAAAAACATAAAAGACAACGAGTAAGAAATGTAAATAGTGACAGCAAAGTTAAAAGTGAATGGTAACCATGAAAACAGCATATGTAAAAATCTGGGATCAAACAGTAGGAGCAATTGCCTGGGATGAAAGTACAGGTATCGCAAGTTTTGAATACGATCCTGAATTTATAAAAACAGGAATGGAATTAGCTCCAATAAAAATGCCTTTAAGCAGCAAAATCTATTCATTCGCAGAAAATAGAGCATCAAAAGACATTGAATTTGACACATTCAAAGGGTTACCAGGATTATTGGCAGATGTACTGCCGGATAGATATGGTAATCAATTAATTAATAGTTGGTTAGCTCAAAATGGTCGACCTGCCAACAGCATGCATCCAGTGGAACAATTATGTTTTATTGGAACCAGAGGTATGGGAGCTTTAGAATTTGAACCTGCTCAATTTAAATCAAGTAAATACACCTTCCAGATTGAAATTGACAGCCTTGTTGATATTGCAAAAAAAATGCTGCAAAAAAGAGAGCATTTTGAAACTAACATAAATGAAAATGAGCAAGAAGCAATGATGGAAATTTTAAAAATAGGAACATCAGCAGGTGGTGCAAGACCTAAAGCCATAATTGCCTATAATAAAAAAACCGGGGGAGTAAGGTCTGGACAAACAAGAGCACCAAAGGGATTCGAACATTGGCTGATCAAACTAGATGGTGTGAGTGATGCACAGTTTGGAGAGAGCAAAGGATATGGTCGCGTTGAGATGGCTTATTATAATATGGCTAAAGACTGTGGAATTAATATGATGGAATCTAAATTATTAGAGAAAAATAATAGAGCACATTTTATGACTAAACGTTTTGATAGAGAAGGTTGTGACCAAAAACACCATATTCAAACATTCTGTGCGATGCAGCATTATGATTTTAATGAAGTAAATAGCTATAGTTATGAACAATTATTTCAAACCATGCGCTTACTCCGTTTACCATATCCACAAGCTGAGCAAATATTTCGTCGAATGGTATTTAATGTACTTGCACAAAATTGTGATGATCACACTAAGAACTTTGCTTTTCGTTTAAAAAAGAATGACCATTGGGAATTGGCCCCAGCCTATGATATTTGTCATGCCTTTAATCCTGGCAGTATCTGGGTAAATCAACATGCTTTAAGTATTAATGGTAAAAGAAAGAATATTCTCAGGAGTGATCTACTGGAAGTAGCAAAATCCATTAACCTAAAAAAAGCTAACAAAATCATAGATGAGGTTAATGCAATTGTGTCTTCTTGGAATGATTATGCAGAAGAAATAAAAGTAAATTCTAAGTTACGTGATTCAATTAAATCAACGCTGTTGGTATTTGATAAATCATGAAAACCGTAAACACCTACAAAACCACCGCTAAATATTATGATTCCGATAATAAAGATCTGCTGAAGAATGATATAGATTTTTATATTCAATATGCAGGTGAGCTAAAAGGAAATATACTGGAGATAGGTTGCGGTACTGGTAGAATTACCATTCCACTGGCTCGAGCCGGACATAAAGTTTGGGGATTGGATGTATCCCAGCCAATGCTGGAAGTTCTGGCAGGAAAATTGATAATTGAAAGCGAAACAATCATTAATAATTTGCATGTATTGCCAGGTGATATGCGGGATTTCAGTTTCAATGAAAAATTCAAATTGATCTTTATTCCTTTCAGAACGTTTCAAAGTTTAATTACTGATAAAGATCAAAATAATTGCTTGCAGTGTTGTCACAATCATCTTGAAGACGATGGACTGTTTATTATAAATGTCTTTAAACTTTTGGAAGGACATCTTGATGAAAGTTGGGTACAACCTGAGAAGACAGACTATGAAACAACTGAAAACGGCATCACTGTAAAGAGAACTCACATCCGCAAGTGTGTTGATCTAAAGAATCAAGTCATCTACCCCACGCTCATCTATTACGTGACTGAAGACGGCAAAACAGAGAAGTTTTATGAGTATCTGG
>CAZSOM010000282.1:0-2760 GCA_964608295.1 uncultured Candidatus Cloacimonadota bacterium | reverse complement strand
TTGAAGAAACCATTACTAAAAGTCTTTCAAATATAGCAAAAGAATGGCAAATAAAAGTTAACACATTGGAATTATTGAAGAAGAGTGCAAACATCCAAACGCTGATCTTTCCTATAATCTTGATTGTGGTCTGCAGTTTCCTGATCATCAATGTTGGTTTGGGATTGTTTGGTGTAATCTGGTATAATACAAATCGCAGAAGAGGGGAGATAGGATTGCGAAGAGCTCTGGGTTCCTCAGCCAATAAAATCCAAGTGCAAATAATCGGAGAAGCCTTGGTGCTATCTACCTTTGCCATGATCTTTGGAAGTTTCTTTGCACTTCAGTTTCCAATATTGGGTTTGATTCCAATATTTGACAGCAAAATATATATGTTAAGTTTTGTAATTTCAGTTCTAGTTATATATCTGATAACGAGTTTATGTGCATGGTATCCCAGTCGCATCGCTTCTTCTATAGAACCTGCAGATGCACTGAGGGATGAATAATGTCGAGAACTCATCCTGCTGTCCCTCTCTTTATAAACAAGAGAGGGAATATAAGACAAGCAAGTAGAATTTTCATATCAGATCACTCCCTCCCCTCGAAGGAGAAGGCTGGGGTGAGGATAAGCTTTGTAAATCATCCTGAGGTTACTTTTAGCCTTACATTCGGAGGATCTCCCGAAAAGGTTAATAGCTTTTCGACAGAATATATACATAGATTCTCCCTGATAACGACTTGGTAGATACTTCAGAAAGACAAGTTTTTAATAATATTGGAGGTATCGTGAAAATAATTAGAATAATTATATTAGTAATTTTTGTTGTACTAGTTACATCTTGTAGCTATCATTCAAATACATATCCAGCGGAATTAAAAAATCCTAAAATCCTAACAGAAGAATTCCAAGTTGGAAGTAAATCTATTTCTATCAGAAATGATGAAATTGTTTTTCCAAACTGGAGTATTCTATTTTTTGGAAAACGCATTCTTCCCAAACTTAATGGTAAACAGAAAGTTTATGTCAACGAGTTGGAAAGACTGCGATTGATACGAAAACAGCAACTCAAATTAGAGAAGCTGAATGCAAAAGGTGAAGCAAAACGTGAAAGATTAGAGAAAAAGATAGCAAAGATAAATAATTTTCCGAATGAGATCAAATCAGGGAAATCAAATTATTTCTTGTGGTTTTTTACTCATGATTATAAGAAAGTTGGATATGAATATGTTTATAGTGAAAAAACACTATTCTGGGATTTGATCAAATGGGGAAAGCAAAGATAAAAAATTCTTCTTTTATTTGTTTTTGAATTCAAGTAAACCTGAAGTCTTGACAAACCTTTAGTCTTTTCCAAATTTATATTGTGGAGGTTAAATTGCCGAAAGTATTAATAATTGATGATGATTTTGCAATACAGACATCGCTGAATCTACTACTTAAACAGAACGAGTTCAAATCTGTATCTGCTTCAGATCCAACAGAGGCAATGAGTATCTTACGGCAGGATAAATTCGCTCTGATAATTCTTGATATGAATTTTACCATGGAAACTTCTGGCAAAGAGGGATTGAAGCTTTTAAAAGAGATAAAGTCAATTCTTCCCACAATTCCCGTAATTTTAATAACTGCCTGGGGTAGTATTGAATTGGCTGTATCCGGCATGAAACTGGGTGCTTTGGATTTTATTACTAAACCTTGGAATAATGAACATTTAATGCAGTCAATTAGAACAGCATTGCATCTTTCACAACAGATGAAAAAAAGTGAGACTCTCACACGTAAACAACTGGATGAACTATACAACTTTGAAGGAATTATTGGTAAGGATCCGGTATTTGTGAAAACCTTAGAGACTATTGGTCGAGTATCTTCCTCGGAAGCTTCTGTCTTGATAACAGGTGAAAGCGGTACCGGTAAGGAACTTTTTGCTGAAGCAATTCATCTAAATAGTCTTAGAAAGAACCAGCCCTTTGTTAAGGTAAATTTGGGAGGTATTTCATCCTCTCTTTTTGAAAGCGAGATGTTCGGGCATGTAAAAGGTGCCTTTACTGATGCTAGAAGCAATCGGATTGGACGCTTTGAGATGGCTCATACAGGCACAATTTTCTTAGATGAACTGGGAGAACTGTATCTTAGCAGCCAGGTTAAGCTATTACGTGTTCTTCAAGATCGCAGCTTTGAGGTACTTGGATCCAGCAAAACAAGGTCTGTAGATATAAGAGTGATATCTGCAACCAATCGTAACTTGATTGAATTGGTTGCTGAGAGAGAGTTTCGTGAAGATCTCTTTTACCGAGTAAATTTGATCTCAGTTCAGATCCCACCCTTAAGAGATAGACCAGGTGATATTCCACTGCTTGTTGATCATTTTGTAGAGAAACTAAGAAAAACCTATAAACGTCCAGGATTGCAGATATCCAATCCTGCAATTGAGTGGATGAAAGAACTCTCATGGCCCGGCAATATTCGTGAACTGAAAAATCTGATGGAAAGAGTGATCCTTATCACGCATAAAGATGTTATTGGCTTAGAAGATTTTACAAATGAATATAAATCTGGTCCTCAGAAAAGTTCTAAAACTGTTATTCCTGATGTTGGCAGTATGACTCTGAATGATGTTGAAAAAAATATGATCGTAAAAGCTTTAGATCATTATAAAAATAATATTTCCAAAACAGCAAAATCATTAGGTCTCTCTAGAGCAGCCCTGTATCGTCGCATGGAGAAATTCGGAATTTCAATATGATCAAAACTATTTTACAAAAATTAGGAAAACC
>CAZSOM010000281.1:0-2781 GCA_964608295.1 uncultured Candidatus Cloacimonadota bacterium | reverse complement strand
CATTAATCAACATGGAGCGAAGCGGAATGTTGATTAATGTGTTGCAGCTGCCACGTTCTTTTCGCTTTTCTTCTTGCTCTGATGTGGAGCTGTTTGTTAGTGGACGTTTTATCTCAGAATTATTACTTGATGTCAAATCTACTGTTAAAGTTGGGTTTTCCCCTCACTGAACGATTATTTGCGCCGGTTATTTTATAGAAATTTTTATTATTGGTTATTGGTTTTGAATAATCTGTTTTACCAAATGCAGTATCGATTACAGTAAAGCTATTATAAGGTTCGAGACTTTCGTAAATTTTATAATAAATTGCTCCGTCTCCGTGAATCCAATCTAAATGTAGTGAATCATTTTCTGTCGAAACAGTTAAATCGGTTGGAGTATTCACATAATCAGGTTGATAATAACTTTTTGCACCAATATCTGGTAATGTGCCATCATCATCTCGATCTTGTCTAAAGTTTCTATGTTCATCTCTAATTGTAACAGTTGCTCCCATATCAATACAAGGAGAAGACCATTGTAAATTAAAATTACCGTTTGGAGCATCAACAAATTGAGGATCATCCGCTAAGATATTTCCCTCGAAAGTAATCCAACTATATTGTCCTAGAATATATGAATTTGCACCATTTGTCAAATCGCAGTCGTGTATTTCGGCTGAACAATTATTATCAATATATAACTCGGGAGCTGAATCTTGCCACATTATTGTATTGAAGATATTTACATTACAATTATCATAGCAATAAAGTGCTCCAGCATTGACAGCACCAGAATCTGTATTTTGGTAGAAAGTGCAATTTATCAGAACGGGATAAACATTTTTATAGAGATATATTGCACCACTTGTATTAGAAGCAGAGTTGTTATTAAAGATCAACTTTTCAAAAAGAGGATAACTATAACAATAGTCTTGATTCCAAATATAGATTGCACCACCATCACCTGAGCTGTTATTAACAAACCTTGAACGTCTTATGTCGGGAGACGACCAATTATAAAGACAAATTGCACCGCCACCGCCATCTGCTGTATTTGATTGAAAAAGACAATCTTCAATAACCGGAGATGAGTCATCACAGTGTACTGCACCACCAAAAAAATTTGGATAACCACCAGTTGCTCTACCATACTTTAGTTTGCAAAAAGTTAATTCTGAATTGCTTTGACCGTTAGAATTTTGGTTAATGAAGTGAAGACCCTCCCAACCAGTTATTGTATCTTGTGAAGTAAAATTAATATAACGTTGCCAATCACCATTTGCTAACAGAGTACCGTAAATATTAAATTTATGTTGACCAGTGAAAATAACATCTACTCCGGGTTCAATTATTAGCTGACTTCCTAACGGAATTGTAATCTCACCGGTAATGCAATATGGACTATTTTCGTGCGTCCAAGTACCGCTTACATTTCCTCCTGCTATTTGTGTATTGCAAATCCAGTTATTAGTAATGTGATAAAAGGTAGCATAATCGTGAGCACGAACGCTGGTATCAATAAACCAACTCATTCTTTTATCAATTCTGTCACTTGAATGAGCACCGAAAAAGTGATCTCCATTTTCAATTTTGTTACAGATAACTGCGTGTTGATAAAGACTATCAGCACCCCACATTTGTTTTCCTAAAATGGCAATATCACCAACAGTAAAATTTACAGGAATATGGTTATTAGGCTCAAGACCAACCTCCCATCCATTTAAATCAAAATCAACGACTTCTACTTCAACATCAGATTGACCAGATAAAAAAGTATTTAAATTGGGACAATAGGGTATGGAACCACAAGTATCCGAATGTGCAGAATAAGTTATATCTTGATAAAAGCCAGCAATTAAACACTGAGAAGCAAAATTTGAACAATCACCACCCTGTGAAGCATAGTTTGAATAAACTGGATTGTAATTTGAATTTAGACCACCATACCATTGATAACAATAACTAGCAGAGGTGTATCCATCCCAATCTAAATCTCTAAGATTATTGTTGATATCTAATTTCCCATCAATTTCACTTTTGCTTTTGATTGAATTTTCTATTTTATCATTATATTGCTTTAACGCAGATTCAGCCATCCTGATTAAAGAATTTATCGCGTCTCTTTTTCTACTTTCTTCAGTTTTATGAAAAACATTGATATATGTGTTTTTATCAGGTAGATTATATAAAGATAGATTCATTTTCTCAATCCATTGATTACAATTATCTCTATTTGTATAAAATTTGAGCTTTTCAATTATTATTGTATTCTTAATATTCATTCTAACTAATGATTGAGCTGCTGCTACTTGCAATAATGGATATTCATCATCAAGAGAATTATAAAGTAACTTTATTACTTTTGGTTTGTAATTCACAAAAATACCATCTTGCTTGAATTTCTCAACTTTCTTAGGATTTCCATACCAATTTGGAATTCTTTCAATACCTCTTTTCTGTATTGCAGGATCACCATAAAGCATATATTTATAAAAAATTATAATTTGTCGAGGATCACCTCCAAAGGCTTGCATTGTCCCAACGTCACTTTCTACTACACTTTCAATGAGTTTATTGTTAGCAATTAATGAGTCTAAATCTTCAAAGTAAGAAATTTTAATCCTTTCAACCATTTCTTGTTTTTCTTCTTCAGATTTTTTACATTCCACCTCGTAATCAATTCCATTTGCAAACAAACTTCCTGCAAACACCATTAAAAATAACCCGAACAACATCATTTTTTTAGACATCTCAAACCTCCTTTTTTTGATTATTTCCATTTTCCCAATATTCTTGTCA
>CAZSOM010000280.1:0-2781 GCA_964608295.1 uncultured Candidatus Cloacimonadota bacterium | reverse complement strand
TGTGGGGTGATTTTGATAACGATGGAGATTTGGATATCATTACTAAAGATCCTGAATCTGTCTGGTTGAATACAAATGGAACTTTTTACAAGGTTGATAGTCCAAACTCAATAAATGATAATGGCGTCTCTACAGAAGGTGTTGGGATAGGTGATATAAATAAAGATGGTTTTCTGGATGTTTATTTTGCCAATTATGAAAATAATTATGTTAACGAAGAAGATCAACTTTTCCGGGGAATAGTTGACGGACAGTTTCTGGAGATTACTGAAAGAGCAGACATCCTTCCTAAAGATGGAAAAAAACGTGCTGGACGTGGTGTGAATATGTGCGATTTTGATCTGGATGGAGATCTTGATATTTATGTTTCAAATTATAGACTCAACGATAATATGCTCTGGCAGAATGATGGAACAGGTCATTTTAATAATAATGCTCTCAAGTTTGGAATGGCAGGAGATGAAGTTGAAGGTTGGTGGGGTCATACGATAGGTAGTGAATGGGCTGACATTGATAACGATGGTGACTTTGACCTGATAACCTGTAATCTAGCTCATCCCAGATACATTGATTTTTCCAACAAAACTAGGTTGTATATATATGAAGATGGAAAATTTATTGATCGTAGAAAGGAAGCTGGAATAAAATTTGAAGAAACGCATTCTGAACCGTGCTGGGCAGATTTTAATAATGATGGATTTCTTGATCTTTATATCACCAGTATCTATGAAGGACGACGATCATTTCTGTATTTAAATAATGGAGATGGAACATTTAGTGAGTCTACTTTTTTAGCAGGCGTCAGACATTTCAATGGTTGGGGAACTGCCTGTGCAGATTATGATAATGATGGAGATTTGGATTTATTAGTAGCCGGTGGTAAAATTCAGTTGTTTCGAAACGAAACCATTAATAATGCTAATTGGCTGGAAATAAAAGTTATAGGAAAAGATCACGTAGACGCAATTGGAACAAGATTAATCCTTTCAAATGAGGAAGTATCTTTTATGAGGGAAATTCAAGGTGGAAAGGGAACTACTAATCAGCATTCTTTAGTACAGCATTTTGGGTTAGTAAACACGCAGTCACCTTATAAATTGGAAGTTATTTCTCCAAGCGGCATAAAAAAGATATTGATTATAAATGAAATAAATAAAATTGTGGTTGTAGAAGAAAAGAGGTGAAATTATGAAATACAAAATATCATTCTTAATAATAATTATAATCATATCGACACAGTTATTTTCCTGGGGAAGTTTGGGTCATGAAGTTATAACTCGTCTGGCGATAGAAAATCTTCCTGAAGAGATGAGTTTCCTCAAAGAGAATAGTAAATATGTATGTGATCACTCCATTGATGCTGATAAAAGGAAAAAAGAAGATTCCACAGAAGAGCATAAACACTATATCGATATTGATTATTATGAGGAATTCAAAAACGGTGAGATGATTATTGATAAAACCGAATTAATAAAAATCTACGGAGAGGAAGTTGTTGATGAAATGGGAATCTTACCCTGGAATACAATTGAAGTACTTAAAAATCTTACAACAGCCATGAAACAGAAGAATAAAGATGATATTCTTTTTTATGCAGCAGATCTGGCACATTATGTGGGAGATGCACATCAACCGCAACATAACATTTTCAATTACAATGGTAAATTGACAGGGCAAAAAGGAATTCATGGCAGATATGAAACTGATCTGATCAATTCAAATCTTGTAGAATTGGAAGAAAATATTTCATCTATCAAACTGATAAACATAAATGAGCCGCTTCAATTTGTGTTTGATTATTGTACTCAATCGAACAGTTTTGCAGGTTTAATTGAATTAGCTGATCTCGATGCATTAGAATACAGTAATAATGAGTACAATGAGAAATATTTTAACATATTCTGGTTCAGAACAAAATATATGACTTTCCATCAGTTTTCAAATGCAGTTGAAGATTTGGTGTCTTTGTACTACACAGCATGGATCAATGCCGGGAAACCGGAAATTAAGTAATAAAAAAGGCGGTCATTCGACCGCCAAATTTTATTGAAAACTATAACTTAATATGAGCCAAGAATAGTTGTTGCGCTTTTGCCTTTTGCAGTGATTTTACTCTGCCAAATGGTTTTACCTTGATCAATTATCTTGTACTGGGCAACACCTCCTGGCACTTCTTTTGTGATCCACCATTCCACGTCTCCCTGCCCGTAAACAGCAAGATAAACAATATGATCGCAATTAAATACACCAGCTTTAGTCTCTAAACTTTCTTTTCCTACAGTTGCTCCTTCAATACTTTCTTTAGTAACTTCTTGTGGTGGATAATAGATCTGCTCTCCGGAAACTGGAATTTCACCTTCATTGCCCTCAGCATCTTTGGCACGAAGTCTTAATAATGAACCAGTCGGGGAGATCAATGTTTCATATATCCATGTATCTTCACCGTCTATCCAGGATATTCTCCACCAATGATTTCCTGCTTCGTCCTTTTTCAAATAGGCACGTTCCATTTCAATGGCGTTATCATCATCAGTTGTAATTTCAAATTTAGCCCATTCCCCAGGAATATAATCAACTTGACCAAGCCACAATCCTCCAGCAGAGAATGAATAATTGAATACGATTCTTGCCTGTAAGGCCATGAAAGTTCCCCAATGGGCAGTTCGTGGTGGTGGTAGTTTTTCTTTTGGTGCAGTACGCTTATAAGCTTCGTTTTCAGCATGTTCACCTACTGCTCTACCAATTCCACGGTTTATTCCCCTGGAGATTGGATCTGAAAAA
>CAZSOM010000279.1:0-2820 GCA_964608295.1 uncultured Candidatus Cloacimonadota bacterium | reverse complement strand
CTGATGAGATTTTAACCGAAGTAATCATCCCAATTCCAAAGAAAGAATATCTCTTTAGTTATTATCAACTGGGTAGAAGAAATGCTGTAAATATTACAAGGATCAGTGTTGGAATTTTAATCTCTTTTGAAAATAATAAAGTTGATGATTGTAAAATAGTGTCTGGCTCATTATTCCAAAAACCAATGCAAATTGAAGAGATTGAACAAATTCTTATTGGTAAAGAGTTAACTATTCAATCAGTTAATTCTATTGAAGAACCTTTGAAGAAAATAATTGATGATGCAATTGGGAAACGCTGGTCATCAGCCTATAAATTACCGGTTTTCGTTAACATGACAAAAGATGCATTAGCGGATATAATTAAGCAAAGAGGTTAAAGAATGATACAAATAAAACTTAATGTAAATGGAAAAGATCACGAACTGGAAGTTGATGATTCAATGCGATTGTTAGATATATTACGTGAAGAGTTGAATCTTACCGGGACAAAAGAAGGATGCGCAGTAGGAGAATGTGGAGCCTGTACTGTTATCATGAACGGTGATGCTGTAAATTCCTGTCTTATTTTAGCCTCTCAAGCAAACAATGCCACAATTGAAACAGTGGAGAATCTGGAACAAGATGATGTTCTTTCCAAACTGCAAGAAGCTTTTGTGGACGAAGGTGCAATTCAATGCGGATTTTGCACACCTGGCATGCTGATGAGTGCAAAAGCACTACTTGATAAAATTGAGCATCCAACCGAAGATCAGATCAAGGAAGCTCTGGAAGGTAACCTTTGCAGATGTACCGGGTACATTCCAATTTTAAATGCAGTGAAAAAAGCTGCTGAATGAGATTAAACCTCTCATCTAGACCTTTCTGAACTTTTTTTATTTGACTTTAAATATTAGTTCAAAGAATAGGCAATAATCTAAATATAAAAAATATGGAGGACACAATGAAAAAAATAGTATTAACAATAGTTTTAGCCGTGGTTTTATCGACTCTTGTATTTGCCGAAGCAGAGAAAATTGCTTATATTGATACCGACAGGATCATGATGACAAGCACTGAAACTCAGGAAGCACAAACAATCCTGGTTGGTGAACGTCAAAAATGGGAGCAGGAAATTGCTGATATAGATACTGAGATCGAACAGCTTTATGCTGATTATGAAAGCAAGAAAATGATCTTAACTGAATCAGGGAAGCAGGAAGCTGAAACTAAGATCATGACTATGACTGAAAGCCGTCAGAGTAAAGTTCAGGAATTATTCGGTGAAAATGGAAAATTCATTCAACGCCAGAACGAACTTTTAGCTCCAATTTTGAATAAATTGAAAACCGTTATTGAAAAAGTATCTGTTGAAAATAACTACTCTATCGTGCTTGATGCTTCTGCAGGTAGTGTGCTTTATGCAAAGCCAAATCTTGATATAACAGATGCGATTTTAGATGAAATGGAAAAAACTGTTGAATAAATGAAGAAATTCAATTTCCCGCTCACACCCAAGAAAATAGCTTCCAGGCTGGATTGTTCAACTGAATTCATTAACAAGATTAAACTTGATAATGTAGCAGAACTCAGTGAAGCTAACGAGCATTCTGTCTGTTTTTTTGAGAATATCAAATTTCTGGATGCACTCAAAGAAACAAAAGCGGGATTGATCTTTGTTCCAAAAGACTTTGATAAAAAACTGAAACAGAATACTAACTTGTTATTCATCAATCAACCTTATGTTCACTATATGATATTAGTACGCACCTGGCTTGAACTTGATAAACCAAAGATAAAAAAAGTGATCGAGAGTTCAGCTAATATTGCGAAATCAGTTACTCTTGGTAAGAATATCGCTATTGGAAATAATTGTGTGATCGGTGAAAATGCGCAAATTGGTGAGAACACTACACTTGAAAGCAATTGCGTGATTCAAGATAATGTAAGTATAGGCAGGAATTGTCATATACATCCCAATACGACAATCTATCAAGATTGTGTGATTAAAGATAATGTCATTATTCATTCTGGCTGCGTGATTGGTGCTGACGGATTTGGTTATTTATTTCATGAAGGAATTCATAACAAGATCCCACAGGTTGGAAATGTGATAATTGAGGATGATGTTGAGATCGGAGCTAATTCTGCAATAGATCGAGCAACTTTAGGTTCAACCATAATTGGCAAAGGCACAAAAATCGACAACCTGGTTCAAGTAGGACACAATTGTATTATTGATGAAAATTCTATTCTTTGTGCTCAAGCCGGACTTGCAGGAAGTACTTCAATTGGAAAAACTGTATATCTCGCCGGTCAAGTCGGAGTAGCCGGACATTTGAAAATTGATGATGGAGCTATGATCGGAGCACAATCAGGAGTTACAAAAAGTGTTCCTAAAGATGCTAAATATTTTGGTTCACCGGCAATAGAAGCAGGACTTCGAAAAAGAATAATGGCTTCTGAAAAATATCTACCGGAAATTACTAAAGAATTCAAAAAACGTCAAAAAAACAAGGATAAAATATGAAAGAATTTAAGAAAACCATTAAGGGTAAGATTAGTTATAATGGCATTGGACTTCATTCTGGTCATGTCTCCACTTTGACGTTTAAGCCAGCAGGTAAAAATGATGGAATTGTATTTATTAGAACTGATCTGGAAGGTAAACCTGAGATCCCAGCCGATATTGATCATGTAGTTGATATTTCCAGAGGAACGACAATTGGTTTGAAAAAAGCAACTGTAGCCACAATAGAACATGTGCTTGCGGCAATAAAAGGATTGAATATTGACAATATACGTATAGAAGTTGACGGACCGGAAGTACCTGTGGCAGAC
>CAZSOM010000278.1:0-2830 GCA_964608295.1 uncultured Candidatus Cloacimonadota bacterium | reverse complement strand
GGCTGTAGGGTTGGTCAGTGCTCTTTGTTTGAATCTTACGATTCAAACGGCTGGTTTGTTTGGTCTGGCGTGATCGTACCGATTCCGCCGCACACGCAAAACATTAAGTGCCATTGACTTAAAAGTAATGTATTTAAATTTCGAAATCTGATTTTTTATTTTGACTTTAATAATCCAAAAAACCAAAAAAGGAGAGCCTTTATGAAAAGAGCAATTTTAGTAGTATTTCTAATTTTAGTATGTCTAAGAATATTCTCTGTAGCTATAAGTATCAACGATGTAACTGATGTTGCTGAATTTTATTTGGAACTGTACCATGATTCATTAGACGTTGACTCTGTTGTCGAATTTAAGAATGACAACAAAGAAACCATAGCTTATATTGCAAATTTAGATCCTAATGGTTTTATTGCATTATCTGTCGATACTGATATTCAACCAATTATTGCGTATTCATTTAACAATAACTTTTTATTTGATGATGACCAAGATAACACTTTGTATCATATGCTTCTAAGTGATATGGAAGAAAGAATCGAAGCCAATAACAATGGTATATTACCAAATACTTCTGATCATAATATTCTATGGAATAATTATCTCAACCAAAACTATACATTCTTCAATCAAAGAGATCCACAAATTTGGCCTCCACAAGGACCAGATTATCCAACCGGTGGTTGGGTAAGCACAACATGGCATCAAACAGGAATATATAATGATTTCTGTCCGCGCGATAATTGGAATTTTAGATGTCATGCCGGTTGTGTAGCAATTGCTTGTTCACAGATAATGAATTTTCATAAACATATTGGTAATAGATTCTGGACAAGAATAAATGATGGATATACTTCAAAACAGGGAACAATATATGAAATTCAAATAGATTTAGATGCAGAATCAAATGATTTTCCATATTTTGAAGATTTTAATTATTCTAATGGATTATCACCGCTAAATAACTATCTAAACAGTTTACGAGAAGAATATCTTAACCCAGATCCAGATCCAACAGCTCATGAAATTAGAGCTTTATGTTTTGTATCTGGTATAGCATGTAACATGAAATATACTTCTTCAGGATCATCTAGTGGTAGTAGTGCTGAGTATTTTACTGAAAAATTTGAGTATGATTATGCAATTAAATATGAAGATATGTCCAATGAATTAATGATATCGAATTTAAAAATCGATATGAAGAATGCATTACCAGCATATGTTTCAATTAACACATCGTCGTCTGGTCATGCTATTGTATGTGATGGCTATAAATTAGTCAGTGATTATGAAGAACTTTTCCATTTCAATTATGGGTGGGGTCAATATCCTTATGGTAATATTCAATTAGCTTGGTATGATCTTCCTGAATTAACTTCTTCCCACATATTAAGGTCATGTGTAGTTCATATTTGTCCACCAGGGTATAATGGTACTATTTCAGGAAACATAAGTTTGAACGGGGGAAATGGAAATGTAGAAGATGTAGTTGTAACAGTTGGTTTTAAAGAAACACACCCAGATAATGAAGGTAATTATCAAATCGAAATATACAATGGTCAGTATGAAATATCGGCATATTTATTTGGTTATGAGGAAAGTATAATAGAAGCTGAGATTATAGCAGGTCAAAACACGGAAAACATAGATTTGGAACTGTATGAATATACTCCCAGTTATATCTATGTCCCAACTCATTATCCAACAATCCAGGAAGGTATTGATGCCGCTGTAGATGGTGATATTGTTATTGTGCTGCCAGGTACGTATTATGAGAATATCAATTTCAACGGAAAGAATATAAAATTAGCATCCTGTTATTATATCGGTCATAATGAAGACTTTATAAGCAACACTATTATTAATGGTAATTCGAATGATTGTGTAGTATATTTTAATAGTGGTGAAGATTTGAATTCTAGTTTAATAGGTTTTAGTATAACTGAAGGGGTTTCTAATTTATATGCAGGAGGTATTTCTTGTATTAATAGCAGCCCAATATTGAGTGATCTTATAGTAACTGATAATGAATCTCAAAGAGCAGCTGGAATATTTCTTTCACATTCAAATGCATATGTAAATAATATCGAAATTTATAATAATACTAATTCGTCGGCAAGTAATAATAATGGTGCTCTTGGTTGTTACGATCAATCCAGACCTTCTTTGAATTTTTTGTTAATATATAATAATAATCATGGTGGTATTCATATTCAGAATTTCTTAACGTCTGTGCCTTCATTTTTAAATAATACGATATATGATAATGGTTCGTATGGGATTAATCTTGTTTCGGGAAATTTAAGTGTGAGAAATTGCCTTATATGGGGAAACACTGTAGATCAAATACATTCTTCTTCAACAAACAATATGTTATCAATCAACTATTCAGACATCCAAGGTGGATTACCCCAAGGAGCTACAGGTTCAAACAATATTGATAGCGATCCTTTGTTCGAAGAAGGAAGCTACCAGCCGCCTTGGGATTCTGACACATTCTCCCCTCTAATCGACACCGGCGATCACTCGATACTTGATCCAGATGGTACACCATCAGATATAGGTGCTGTGAGAGCCAGAGATCATAAAGTAGAAACAGTTGAATTGATAGATGAAAGTGAAGGTGTAAACTGGTTATGTTTCCCAGTAATAAATACTGTAACCGTTGATGCAGACTTAGCCCAAAACTGGTTAGAAACAATCTGGAATGATCAGACTTACCTAAATGAAGTAGAATGGAAAGAAGGAGACCAATCTCAATTTATTGTATGGGATGATCTTAATGAAGTATTCACCAATCCAAACCATGAATTTACCAGTGTTCAGGGTTATA
>CAZSOM010000277.1:0-2830 GCA_964608295.1 uncultured Candidatus Cloacimonadota bacterium | reverse complement strand
CTGGTTGTTCTGCTTCGGAATATTTATACTTTTTTTGTAATCTATTAAACACATTCTGAGAAGGTTTCACATAAGATAGATCAATGAGAAAACGTTTAAATCCTTTCTTATGAATATCATCTTTATATTGAAGAAGTGAAACAGGTAGATCAGGAATTACAATCGTAACACCATCACGAACGATCTTTCTATAAGAATTATCTTTATCTTTGAAATGAGAATAACCATCAGAATCTGGTTGATCTAATTTGACTGGCATGCGTGAATGAAAAAGTTCAGGATAAAAATAAAGTGGGATAATTCCATTTCTGTCTTTACCATTTATAAGATTCTCAAAATCATATTCATAAGGATAGATATATAAATGTGTCTTCTCTTCTTTTAAAAACTGGATAGCAGCATCATTAAGTATGTAAACGTTTTCATTTGTTGAGAATCTAACTCTCTGAGGTAATAGCAATTTTTGAGAAATATGACTTAGCATGAAGTCGACAATTCCTTGTTTAGAAAGTTTCAAACACAGTTCACGGTAGAACTTCAGATCATCCTCAGGAATGAACTTCGGTAATTCGATTATAAATTTATGAAGGTTTTTTCTCATAAATGGAGATCTCAGATCTAATGTTTCCCATTCGCTTCTGGTTAAATTGATAATAAGCTGATCGAATTTATCTAAATACAATTTTCGCAACCATTTTAATGAATTGATACGAATATATAATTTCTCCTTCTCTAATTGTTTTCCTGAACCAATTCTATTTAAAATATTTTGTTTCTTATTTTGAGGAAGGGATAGTTTCAACTTTTTACCGTTCAATTGAAATTTAGAACGGAATTTTTCTGTAGGGGCACCGATCAGAAATACTTTATCACCTTTCTGGAAAACTTCTTGAGAAAAATTTAAATTCGCTGTCTCACCATTTTTTGTCGCTTCAAATCCATATTCCTTTTTCAATTTTATAGCTTTGCTATCCATCCCGCTTTGTGGTTGAATACGAATTCTATAATTCAGTTCAAGATTTTCAGAAGTTGTAAAAGAAATTTCAGATCCCTTAGCTTGAATTATTTCTCCGATATGGATACCGGTAAAGGGATTTTCAGTAATAGCATTCGTTACATTCCCACCCATAAAATACGAAGTTTTCTTTCTGCCCATATCATAAGAAAGAAGCTGCTTAGCTTCCTCAATTTTGCTAGGATCATCAAGAACCATGCGATAGGCTTTAGCAACTCTATTTACATATTCAGCGGATTTCATGCGTCCTTCGATTTTAAGTGAGGAAATACCCATTTTCATTAATTCTGGTACAATTTCGATCTGCTGGTTATCCTTTAAACTAAAGAAATAATTCTCTTTATCCTCTGTGTTAAATGCTCTTCTGCAGGGTTGTCTGCATTGTCCGCGATTAGCACTCATTCCACCTAAGAAACTACTGAAAAGGCATAACCCGGAAAAAGAGTAACATAAGGCTCCATGTGTAAATATCTCTAATTCGATCTCGCTTTTTTGGCTGATAATTTTCAATTCATCTAAAGTAAGTTCTCTTGCCATGATCACACGTTCAAAATTTTTCATTTTGGCAAACTTAGTTCCTACGGAATTATGAAAAACCATTTGAGTGCTGGTGTGAAGTGTTATGTCATTAAAGAATCTCTTCGCGAGATAATAAACACCCCAATCCTGAATAATTATTGAGGAAAGTGAAGTTTGAGAAACCTGATAGAGAACATCAAGAAGATCAGGAAGTTCAGAATTCTTGATCAATGTATTCAGGGTTAAGTATACTTTTATGTTGTTTCTTTTTGATTCAGTTAAAATGGATTGCAGTTGATTAAGTGTGAAATTTTTAGCTCTATTACGAGCGTTAAAGTGTCTAAGCCCGAGATAGATAGCATCAGCACCACCATCAACAGCAGCATAAAATGCCTCAACATTTCCAACAGGTAAGAGCAATTCAGGTTTCTTCATATCTTCACAAGAAGCACAACGGTTGTTGCGCTGATTCCTTTCTCTTCGCCTGTGAATCCCAATCTCTCTTCGGTTGTTGCTTTCACAGATATATTGGAAATTTCTGTTTCGAGATCAGAAGCCAGATTCTTCCTCATTTGAAGGATATAACTTTGTAGTTTAGGTTTTTGAGCACAAATAGTTGAATCAAGGTTAGCAATCAAATATCCTGATTCATGCATTATTTCATGTGTTTTTCTTAAAAGTATTCTGCTGTCAATATCCTTGTATTTATCATCTGTATCGGGGAATAATACACCGATATCACCTTTTGCTAGTGCACCTAAAATCGCATCAATAACAGCATGGATTAGAACATCTGCATCAGAATGACCAAGTAGACCCTTTTCATAAGGGATGTCTACTCCACCTAAAATCAATTTCCCATTTACTACTAACTGGTGAACATCATATCCATAGCCGATTCTCATTTTATTCTCCATTTCCATTAAAACAAATTAATCCACAGTGATTGATTTTGAAACATTCTTAGGCACATCAGGATGAACACCATGATCTTTTATACACATTCTATCCAAGTATTCCATTTTCTTAATGCTCATTTTCAAAGCTAACAATTGCAGAACGATTGTAGAAGAGAAAGTTGTCATCAATGAATCCCCTGTCTTTGGAAGTGTGATATATCCCCAACCATAATAACCTTCATCATGGGGGTTGAGATGAGCATTTTCCAACAGTTTATCATTTTCTTCTGCAATTACGAATGTATCTCCTCCACGAATTTTGTGTGTATTGATCTGTGAAATTGTTAAATTCACATCTCTTTCTTCAGGTCCTGTAACATAGATAAGAGGATAATTT
>CAZSOM010000276.1:0-2838 GCA_964608295.1 uncultured Candidatus Cloacimonadota bacterium | reverse complement strand
CTCACGCAGTTACTTTACAAATAACAGCTGGTGTTTGCGTTCAATCTTCAAATCAAAGTATTGAAGTTTATGCAATGCCAAATCCTACAGTAGATGTCACAACAGACAATTGTGGGTTATGCGATGGGACTGCAAGTACTACACCTGCATATATCACATATGCATGGTCAACTGTATCTGGAGCACCCTCGATAAGTTCTTTATGCGCTGGTGGTTATAATGTAACCGTAACTGATGCCAACAGTTGTACAGCTGTTGAGCCTTTTACCATTCTAGCTTCTGGTACTACACCAACTGCAACTGTGGTTCCTACTCCTCCTATTTGTGCAGGAGATTGTGACGGAAGTGCAACAGTAAATGCAGCTGGATGTGCTACATATTCTTACAATTATTCATCTGTGACAACACCAAACAACCAAACAACTGCAGGTTTATGTGACGGTTTATATACAGTAACTGTTGCAGATGGATCAAACGCAGCTTGTTTTACAGTAGAAAACTTTTCTATTACTGATCCACCAGCAATGGTTCTCACGATGAGTTCTCCTGCTGATGCAACATGTGGTATGTCTAACGGACAAGCTTCAGTTGTTGTTTCCGGACATACACCGCCAGCATTTTACAACTGGTCAAATGGCATGACTATTGGAGTAATTACAGTAGCTGCAGGCATTTATACAGTTACAGTTACAGATGGTGCAGGATGTACATCTGTTGGCAATATTGCAGTTATTGATGCCGGAGTACCATTTACAATAAGTACAAGTATAAATAATCAAGTAACGTGCTTTAATGATTGTGATGGTTCTGCAACTATCACTCCTGTTGGAGCAGGACCATTTACATATTTATGGGATAATGGTCAAACTGGTACAATTGCTACAGGACTATGTGTAGGTTTACATACAGTTTCTGTAACAGAAGCTGGATGTCAAGTTACTGATGTAGTAAATATTACTGAACCTTCTTTATTAACAGTTGGCACAATTAATATTGTTGATGCACACTGTGGTCTATCTGATGGAGCTATTACTGCAGATCCATCAGGCGGTACTGGAACATATACTGGATATTCATGGAACACTGCTCCTGTTCAAACTGGTGTTACAGCAAGTGCAATCCCATCTGGGACCTATACAGTTGTTGTTACAGACAACAATGGTTGTACTGCATCTGGAAATGGCTTTATTGGAGATATTGGCGCAATTAATGTCAGTGTATCTGGAAATAACGTATCATGTGCTGGTGACGCAGATGGAGATGCAACTGCTACAGTTGTAGGAGGATCACCAAACTATACGTACAACTGGTCAAATGCATTTAATGAAACAATAGTAGGAACAATAAGTAATGCCACAGGTCTAAATGCAGGTGCCATCTCTGTAGTTGTTACTGACAATTTTGGATGTACAGCTACTGACAACACAACATTAACACAACCATTAGCATTAAATATTTCCTTAACAAATACAGAACCTACAACATGTTTTGGCGATTGTGATGGAGAAGCTCAAATAAATGTAACAGACGGTACAGGTCCATATAGTTATCTGTGGTCAAGTGGTTCAAATCCAAACTCTAATCTTAACCTCAACTTATGTGGCGGTGCGCATTCCGTTCAAGTAACAGACGCTAATAACTGTGTTGAAAACTTAAATTATAATATTTCAGAACCAGCAGACTTATTACTAAATATTTCGACAACAACTGCTAATTGTGGCATGGCAACTGGTTCGGCAACTGCAACTCCTGTTGGAGGCACAATTCCTTTCTTATGGTCTTGGTCTGCTGGTGGAGCTACAGCGAGTATGACAAATACAAGTCTAACTTCAGCTGGAAACCCATACTTAGTAACAGTAACCGATAATAATGGTTGTTCTCAAACAGGTTCAGCAAGTATTGTTGACGTACCTGGTCCAACAGCTGTTATTTCATCATACCTCGATGTTGGTTGTAATGGTAACAATGATGGTTGGGCAACAATTTCTGCATCATCAGGAACTCCACCATATTCATATCTATGGAATACTGTTCCTGCTCAAACTAATCCAACGGCAACAAACCTTGGCCCAGGGACATACACTGTTACAGTTACAGATAATGTAGGATGCTCTACTACAGCAAACATCATCATCGGTCAACCTTCTGGATTATCTTTAAGCATTATAGCACCTTCTATCGACTGTTTTGGTGGAACAAATGGAAATGCTTTTGCCAATATTTCTGGAGGAACAGGACCATTCACTTTTGTTTGGAGCAATTTACAGTTTACTCAAACAGCCACCAACTTAACAGCTGGAACTTATTCTGTTACTGTTACAGATAATAATAGTTGTACAATTACTGACAATACTATTCTAACAGAAGGTCCAGCAATGTCTGCTAATTCAGCAATAACTCCTTCAAACTGTACTCAATCTGATGGAGCAATTGACTTAACTGTTAATGGTGGTTCTCCACCTTATACATTTGCTTGGGATAGTGGAGAATTAACTGAGGACATTATAAATGTTCCAGCAAGTACTTATGTTGTCACTATTACTGATAATAAAGGATGCCAAATAATAGAAGCATATGCGATTAGTGATATAAATGGACCAATTGCAACTATTTCTGCAAATAGTGACATTACTTGTTTTGGAATTTGCAATGGAACAGCAACAGTTAGTGTAACTGGCGGTAGCGGACTATTCCAATATAATTGGAGTAGTGTACCTGCACAAACAACATCTACAGCAACTAATTTATGTGCTGGCTTATATGGCATAACTGTCACAGATCTTACCACAGGTTGTATTGCAACTTCTGGTGTGAATCTTAACGAACCAACATTATTAG
>CAZSOM010000275.1:0-2839 GCA_964608295.1 uncultured Candidatus Cloacimonadota bacterium | reverse complement strand
TAAGCAACAAAGTTATTCCATCCTTTCCCTGATTCCAGCTCTTTCTTAAGCAATTTATCGGTATCTCTTTTTTGTTCATCATTCCATAATTTTGTGGTTGGAAATCCAACTACATCTTCAACCTTATAACCAAGAAGATCTTCTACTGCTTTATTTGAGTATGTATGAATTCCCTGAATATCGATTTCCCATACCCAATCACTTAAAGACTCCACAAATGAATGATAAAAATCTCTTTCATGCAGCAGGTCTTCCTCAGATTTTTTCCGCTTAGTAATATCCCAAAAATAAGACTTGGTACCAGATACCTTACCTTTTTCTTTTATTATTTCGCAAACATCAATTTCGATATTAACGCTTGAACCATCTTTTCGAATACCCTTGAACTCATATCTGGATGGAACTTTTTTGCCCAGCAAACGATTTTCATGATACCTGGTTATCATCTCAAGATCATCAGGATGAGTTAATATCTTGTGAGAATTGGTTCTCATTTCTTCAGCAGAATATCCATATAAATTTAAAAACTGGTCATTAAAATAAATTGTGTTTCCCTGAATATCATCCACAGCAATTGCGATGTTTCCTTTCTCAACAAGATCTCTATATTGTTCTTCGCTCTTTTGTAGATCATCTAGCATCTGTTTATTCTTAATTTCTGAACTTTTCAGATCGGTTATCTGTTTCTTTAGTGACTTCATCTCTTTGAGCAATTGTTCTTTGCTCATATCTTTATCATTCATATCATACCCGTAGTTTGTTCTTAGCATCGCTAAATTTAATGTACCAACTCAAACCATCTTTAACTTCATATTTTAAACTTCCCTTAAGCTGGTATATTATAAGAGAATACACAGTCTTAAGTCCCATTGATTCTGTTTTTTCTGGATTAAACCCCGGTGGTAATCCAACACCATTGTCTTTAAGCTGAATATTAATATCTCCATTCTCTTCCTGTTCCATGCTAATTGTTAATTTACCCTTTCTATTATCTGGAAAACTATGTTTAAAAACATTGGAGATCAGTTCATTTAAGACTAAACCCAAAGGTGTAGCAGAATCAATCGTGACGAATACATTTTCCAAATCTAAACTATATGAAAATAATGCAGTCCGAATATTGTAACTTTGCATCAATGACTCTAATATATCTTCAATATACTCTTTCAAATTGATCCTGGAGAGATCTTCGGCTTGATAAAGCTTTTGATGAACCAGTGCCATTGCTTGGATTTTTTGTACTATTTCTTTGAATGATTCATGCACAAATTCGTCATCTGATTGTTGAGACTGAATTCTAAGCATAGATGAGATCACCTGCATATTATTCTTGGTGCGATGATATAATTCTTTCAAAAGTATATTTTTTTCTGCCAGATTTCTAATTATGTGCTCTTCTTTCTGTTTACGATTGATTGCCAAAGCGATTTCATTTGAGATGAACGTTAGAACCTCAACATCCTTCTCAGCATATAAATTTGGATCATGATAACTTTGAACAGCAATCACACCAATTACTACATTCTCTACAATCAAAGGTACACCAAGCCAGATTTTAGAACTAGTACCAATAAGTTCAATTTTACCTTTTTTTGATAGTTCATCTTGAATTTTATTTGATGCAAATAGCGGCTTTCTGGTTGAGATGACATATTCAGTTAAACCTTTACTGAATTTTCTACTGGGAGGAAGATAATCTTTTTTATCAAAGGTTTCATCACAGTAGTATTCAAAGGAAATTATCTCCTCAGTTACTTCGTAGAGCGCAATATAAATATTGGTAGTATCAATTACTTCACCCAGAAATTCATGGACTTTTACGAAAAGTTCATTGAGATTATCAGTTGTATTCACAGCTAATGAAATATTAAATAATGCTGTTTTAATTCTTTCAGAATTCTTAATATCTGTAACGTCATCATATACAGCTACAATCTCTCCACTGGGTAATTTGTATACTCTATTTTCATAATACCGATCATGTTTATTGTCAACATATTCTTTGGCAGGAAAGAAAGCTTGTTTTCCGGTTTTCCAAACTTGTCGAAAGATTGGAATAAGACCATACTCATCAATCGTTGGTCGCAAATCTAACAAACTTTTTCCTACAACTTTTTCCTACAACTTTTTCTTTTGGTAATCCTTCCATTTTTAATGCAGCTTTGTTAAATTCTTGTACTATATAATCAGCTCCAGACATTCCATCATTTATAACTTTATAAACACCAACTCCGCTATTTATTGTATTCACAAGTTCTAGAAAACGAACTTCACTTTGGTGTAGACTAATTTCTGCTAGCTTGTTATCGGTAATATCTCGGGCTACCCAGATGACGGTATTGTCTGAAAGTGGTGAAACAAGAGCTGAAAACCAGCTATCTTTTCCATCAATATTCAGACTATATTCTATGCTAGTCAATTGTTTTGTCTTCAAGGTCTGACGGATGTTTTTCAGGAATAAATCAGACTTTTTGCGTGGGAAAAGCTCAGTCACCGTTTTACCGATCATTTCCTGTAATGGGAGAAAAAGATTGGAAGGTTTAGTCGGAGCTATTTCAATGTAATAGCCGTCTGAATCGTAAACTATTATGATATCAGTCATGGCTGCAAAAGTGGCACGTAGTTTGGCTTCGGATTCTTGCAATGTTTCTTCTGCCTTCTTACGATCGGTGATGTCCATTCCATAGATATTAATAAAATCCGTAGCCTTAATCGGAGAAAATACAAGTGAGTATGTTTTCTCCATAACCTGAATATCAATGATCTTGGTTTTACCATCTTCCAAGGTATTCCGAATAATGTTCAAACACTCTTCCTGATGAATTTTACCGTTTTTGAA
>CAZSOM010000274.1:0-2848 GCA_964608295.1 uncultured Candidatus Cloacimonadota bacterium | reverse complement strand
AAATTATACCTAGGTTGGAAGTCTTGTGCATGAATCATCATGAAAATCGACAATAATAACGAAATAGCTAATATTTTTTTCTTCATCAATATATTTTCTTATTGGCAGCAGATAAGATTGAGACCATCCATAGTTAAATTTTTATCAATAATATCAATTTCATTTGAATCTTTACATATTAATTCAGCGATCCCACCGGTCGCAATTGTCTTTATCTGGCCGAGATGTTTATATTTCTTTTTTATTGCTTTGATAAAGCCATCCAACATTAGTGAATTACCAGTGATAATACCAGAAAGAAGTGCATCTGTTGTGTTTGTTCCCAATAGATGTTTAGGTTTATCAAGCTGTACATTTGAAAGAAGCGCAGTAGAGGCAAAAAGACTTTTAGCAGATGTGATTACACCTGGTGAAATTGCAGTTCCAAAGAAATGACCATCTTTGCCAATCAATTGAATTGTGGTTGCCGTACCAAGGTCACAAATTATGCAATTCGTTTTATATTTTTCTTTAGCTGCATAAGCATTAACAACCAGATCAGAACCAATGAATCCAGGATCATCAACTTGAAATTCTAAGCCAAGATCAGAATAGGCATTTACAATAATAACTTTACATTGTATATATTTAGTTATAAGATGAGAGAATATGCGGGTAATTTCCGGAACAACTGAAGATATTGCAGCTTTATTAATTTGGTGTAGCTTTAGATTTCGATCTTCGGCTAGTTGCCCAATAATACTGAAATATTCATCTTCTGTTTTTTCTTTCTCGGTGTTTATTCGCCACGAATACTGGAATTCTGATTGAGAATAAAACCCCATAACAGTATGAGTGTTCCCAATATCAATTACCATATTAATACTTCTCATTAAATCTTTCCCCAATTATTTAAATTAATTAATACTATTAAAAATTGTAAAATAAAATTAATACTAATACTATAAAATATTGAAACATTAGGAAAAATCCGTATAGCTCTTATCTTGTCAATAAAAGAATGGTATAAAAACCAAAAAAAGCCGACAGAATGTCGGCTTTCATTTAAAAAAGTTCTTTGATTATAATGTGATCGCTTCAACTGGACAAGAATTTACGCAAGCACCACAATCAACACATTTGTCCTCATCAACAACAGCTTTATTGTCTTTCATTTCAAGGGCTTCTGTAGGACATGTTTCGACGCATGCTCCACAACCTATACAAGTTTCAGCACTAATTATTACAGCCATTTCATTCCTCCATTACTTAATTTGAAGCAAAAATTATTAATCCGTAATTTTAGTTCAAGTTATTTTTAATAAATTAATTAATTCACTTTTAGCTACTGCGGTAAACTAAAGAAATCACAGGCATTGGCATATGATAACTCAGCGATTCTCTTTGGTGTTGTTCCCCGGATTTCCGATATTTTTTCAATAATATATTGCAGATTCAAGGGTGAATTCCTTTTTCCTCTTTGAGGATGTGGTGAAAGATAAGGCGAATCAGTTTCAATAAAAAATTTATTATCTGGCACTAACCTTATCGTATTTTCCAGGTTTGAGTTTTTATAAGTTACAACTCCAGTGAAAGAGATAAACCAACCTTTTGCTATCACTTTCTGGGCAAAAATCTCATCACCTGAGAAACAGTGAAAGACTACTTTTTTCGCGTTGTTCCTACTTAGAATTTCATAACAATCTTCATGTGCATCTCTATCGTGAACAATTATGGGAAGATCCAATTCCAAGGCAATTTTTATCTGATCTTCAAATACTTTTTTTTGAATATCTAGGGGAGAAAGATTTCGATAATAATCCAATCCGATCTCTCCAATCGCAATCACTTTAGGGTGTTGTGCTTTTTCTCGAATAAACTCTGCATCAAAATCAGTTGCATCATGCGGATGGAAACCAACAGATGCATAGATCTGATCATATTTTTCAGATAGTTTTATACTTGCATTGCATGTTTTTGCATCAACTCCAATATTGATGATATATTCAATTCCTTTATTGAAACATTTTCTGATTAATTGATCTCTATCTTTATCAAATTGAGGAAAATTGAGATGAGCATGTGTTTCGAATATTTTCATTTTACCCCTTTATTTCCTGTTCAGGATGCAGAATGATCATAATTAAATCGATCATATATTCTCTGCTGATATGGAAATATATCTCTGCCAGATCATTTGAATCATTTTGCGATTTAGCTACTAAGAAACCTTTAAATTCGAGAGTTCCATTCACTTTTTTTACACTGTCAATTCCAAAATAAATAGTTCTGCCTTGCCAATATTTATTAAGAAGTAATAGAATATCAGAGTAAGAATCAGTTTCATAAAGTTCACGTATATCGGAATATACAATAAGTGTTGATGGAACTTCATCGTGAATGAGTAAAAAATTCAGAAGCTTCGTACCTATAGATCGATGTTCATAAATTAGATGGGGAAGATATTTAGCGATATTTGATATTTCAGTTTTACTCAAACTCGACAAATCTATTTTATCCGATCCTAACTTAAAAGTTTTCTCATCTAATTCCCAGTTGTTCTGCGGAAAGATATCTATCATATCTTCACCGATTTCAACTTTTATTGCAATATCTCCATCCAATTTTTCTTCATATCTCCCAATTTCAAGAAACCATTGATTCTGGTTATTGATAATTGTATGATAGGGAAATTGACTGGTAAGAAAACTGTGAAGATTCTTAATTTTATTATGAAAAAGTTCCCGGCGAGGAGGATTATCAAAGTAATTCCTAAAGTATTCTGCAAGTGTTAGCTCTTCAATTTGAGGTTTATTTTTTTCCTTTTCAGCCTTAATAATTGGTGGAAAGAAATCATCACTTTTTTTGA
>CAZSOM010000273.1:0-2850 GCA_964608295.1 uncultured Candidatus Cloacimonadota bacterium | reverse complement strand
AAGGATAGAAAAAATTAAATATTAATTTTAAATTTATTATTCAAACCGCTGTTCTCATTTGTTCGTTTCTAATTCTTCTCATCCAGTTCTAACCAGCGTAATTCTAGTTCATCAAGTTTAATTTGAAGCTTTTCCAGTTTTTCAGTAATCTCTTTAAAGTCAGCAGGGGAGAGAGCTGAGGCTTCAGTTTCAATTTTATTATTAAACAATTTTATTTGTTCTTCAAGCTCAGGGATCTCCTTTTCAAGTGATTGAATTTCACGTTTATCATTAAAACTTAGTTTTGTGGAAACTCTTTTAGTTCTTGCTTTAGTTGATTTCTTCTTTTGCTCAATTTTCTCTTCTTCTCGGAATTTTTTTACTAATAGGAAATCAGAATAGTTGCCGGGAAACTTGATGATTCTATTTTCATCAAATACAAAAAGATGATCCGTTACTCTATCCAGAAAATATCTATCGTGTGAAACCACGATAATGCAACCCTTAAAAGCATCGAGATAATCTTCTAATATTTCCAGGGTTCTAATATCAAGATCATTTGTCGGCTCATCTAGGATGATAAAATTATTTCCGAACATCAAAGAACGCAGGAGATAAAGTCTTTTCTTTTCACCACCGGAAAGATTTTCCAATTTACTCTGCTGTAGTTTTCCATCAAAAAGGAAACGTTTCAGCATTTCTGTTGCAGAATGAAGAATTCCGTCAGCTGTACGGATATTATGAGCAAAATCTTGAATATAATCAAGCACAGTTTGATCATTGTTGAATTCTTCAATATTCTGTTGAAAATAGGAAAATGAAGTATTCACACCAATCTTGATAGAACCATGATCAGGATCAATCTCTTCCATTATGCATTTCAGCAGAGTAGTTTTTCCGCAGCCGTTTGGTCCGATTATGCCAATCCGTTCCAATTTCTGGAAGTTATGGTTAAAATTTGTGAAAAGAATTTTTTCATCATATTGTTTGGAAACATCTTTGATCTCCAAAATAGTTTTTCCCAACCGTTTTGTTCTAAAGGAAATATCAAGATCTTTGTTTTCGAAAAGGTAGGATTTATCAATCAGTTCTTGCACACGATCAAGATGATCTTTTGGTTTAGATGTTCTTGCTTTTGCACCACGCTGAAGCCATTTCAGTTCTTTCTTCAATTGAGCTTTACGTCTGGTTTCCTTCCTCTGAACATCAACGTCCTGCTGTTCCTTTTTCCTCAAATAATAAGAATAATTTCCTTTAAAGAAGTTTATTTGTCCATTCTCCATCTCAATGATCTTATCAGAAACTGCATCCAGGAAATAACGATCGTGAGTAACAAATAGAATTGTACCTTTGTAGCTGGCAAGATAGTCCTGGAACCATTCGATTGTATCCAGGTCAAGGTGGTTAGTCGGTTCATCCAGCAGCAATACAACAGGTTCATCCATCAATACTCTTGCTAAGTCAATCCTTCTTTTCTGCCCTCCGGATAGAGTTGATATCTTCTGATGAATATCATCAAATCCAAGTTTGTTCAAGATGCTCTTTGCTTTAATTTCTATCTTCCAGGCATCTTTTGATTCTATCTCTTTCACTATCTGGTGATGCTCATTTTCTATAGCATCAGAAGTTCTTGTTTCTAACTTCCCCAGAATTTTGTAATACTTCCTTAACAGCTTAAATTGAGGGTGGTCACTGAAATAGATCTCTTCATAAATTGTATGTTCAGTATTTAATTGAGGAATTTGAGGAAGATAGCCCACACGGATATTATTACGGAATGTAATTTTTCCTGAGTCAACGGGTTCAATTCCACTCAAAAGCTTTAGAAGTGTAGACTTACCACAGCCGTTTATACCAATTAATCCGATCTTCTCATTTTCGAAAATCCCAAATGAATTATCTTTGCAGATCAATTTTTCGGAAAATGCTTTGTTCAATTCTTCAACCGAAATAAGATTCTTTCTCAAGTTTAACCTCTTCAATAAAAGCAACTTCTAACCAAGTGTTAATTTGTCAAATATAGATTTAAATAGCAATAAATCAAATTAAATTGAAATCTTAATGAAAAGTAGAAATTTTAAAGATAGTCACCAGTGTAACCCTAAAATATTCAAAGAGATACAAAGATAACGAGATCGATAAAAGTTGCTACTGTAAAATTTATCAGTTGACATTTTGTTAATGTAGAGATTTGAAACTAGCAGAATCAAAGTGATAGGAATATTAGGAGTAGATATGCAATTACAGCAGAAATTTGTAGAAGTTGCAAAAAAGCAGGCAAAGAAGATAGCGGTTTATGATCAGGCAACCGGCAAAGATCTCACTTATGATCGTATGCTGATTGCAGCTTTGATCTTTGCTGCTAGATTCAAAAAGTATAAAGGGCAATATTTGGGAATTATGGTTCCAACTTCAGCTGGATGTTTACTTGCAACTATCGGAGCACTGATGGCAGGAAAAATTCCAGTAATGATCAACTACTCAACAGGAGCACATGATAATTCGATTTATGCTCAGGAAAAATGCAGTTTTACAACTATCATTACCAGTAAAAAATTATTGGAGAAACTTAATGTTGAACCTGTAAATGGAATGGTTTACCTGGAAGATATTATGGCATCTATTACCACACCGGAAAAACTGAAAGCTGCTTTAACTTCCAAATTACCAACTGGTATGTTGAAGAGTAGAGTTAAGCATGGAGATGATGATTCCACTTCTGTTATACTTTTTACCAGTGGTAGCGAAAAAGAACCAAAAGCAGTTCAACTCACTCATAAAAACATTTTCCATAATATAAGTACTATTCCCAAGATCATCGATGTAAATGAAAATGATGTTTTTGCAGGAACGCTACCTCTTTTTCACGTG
>CAZSOM010000272.1:0-2858 GCA_964608295.1 uncultured Candidatus Cloacimonadota bacterium | reverse complement strand
AGAATGGGAGAAGTTCATGACGGAAATGCCGTGATGGACTGGATGGCTCAGGAAAAAGAGCGTGGGATTACGATCACTTCTGCAGTTACAACCTGCTTCTGGAAAAAGAAACAAATAAATATCATTGATACACCCGGTCATGTTGACTTCACAGCCGAAGTTGAACGTTCATTAAGAATATTAGATGGAGCAATTGGAGTTTTCTGTGCAGTTGGTGGTGTAGAACCACAATCAGAAACTGTGTGGCATCAAGCAGATAGATATAAAGTTCCACGAATAGCTTTTATCAATAAAATGGATAGATCTGGTGCTGATTTTGAACACGTTGTTGACATGATAAATGACCGTCTTACCAAAAATGCACTTGCTGTTCAAATACCGATTGGTCGGGAAGATAAATTTGAAGGCATTATAGATCTCATCAGTATGAAAGCTGTATACTTCGATCAAGAGACAATGGGACTGAAGTACCATACAAATCCGATCCCAAAAGAGTTATTGGAAGATGCAACAAACAAACGGAACCAGCTATTAGAACACATCACTGAATATGATGATATCTTGATGGAAAAATATCTTGAAGATAAAAGTATTTCGGGACAAGAGATTATCTCAGCAGTTCGTACCAGTGTTCTAAAACATCAGTTTGTTCCTGTATTGTGTGGATCTTCCTTGAAAAATAAAGGTGTCCAACTTTTATTAGATGCGATCAATGACTATTTACCCTCTCCTCTCGATGTTCCTCCCACTATCGGCACAAAGGAAGATAGTTCCGAAGAAGTCCTTATTTATCCTGATCCCAAAAAACCTTTCTCTGCTTTAGCTTTTAAAGTTCAAGTTGATAAATTTGTCGGGAAACTAATCTATATTAGAGTGTATTCAGGATCGGTAAAACGGGGAGATTCAATTGTAAACCTAACAACCGGTAAGAAGGAACGTATCTCACGCGTTTTGCAGATCCACTCCAACAAGAAGAAAGACATATTCGATCTGGAAGCTGGAGATATTGCAGCCTTGGTCGGTCCAAAAGAAATCCAAACAGGAGACACACTAACTACTGGTGATTTAAATCTTTTCCTCGCTCCGATCACATTTCCTGATTCAGTAATTTCCATCGCTATTGAACCAAAAACAAAAGCAGATAAAGATAATCTGGATATCAGTTTAAAAAAATTGGAAGAAGAGGACCCAACTTTTAGAGTTTCTCAACATAAAGATACTGGACAAACTCTCATCTCAGGCATGGGTGAATTGCACCTTGAGATCATTATTGATAGACTGAAACGAGAATTCAATGTTCATGCAAATAGTGGAAACCCTCAGGTTGCCTATCGTGAAAGCATCACAAACAAAGTAGTAACCAGTGGGGAGTTCATAAGAGAAATGAATGGAAAAGGGCATTATGCAGTTGTTGATTTAAAACTCTCACCACTCGCTCTTGATGAACTGAAGCAGGGTGAGAAAAATAGATTTATTAACTCTATTGATCCCGAGGTGATTCCAAAAGAATTTTGGAAAGCAATTAAAAGCAGCTCCTTGAACGCATGTTTAGATGGACCTCTGATGAGTAGCCCAATAGAGCGAGTTAAAATCGAACTCATCGGTGGAAAATTTAATGAAGTCGATTCTAGTGAAACAGCTTTCAGTATTGCTTCTTCAATTGCTATGAATAATGGTCTTAGAAAAGCTAGAGTTGTAATAATGGAACCTATAATGCTCATTAGTATAATTTCTCCTGAGGACTTTGTGGGTGAAGTTATTGGAGACATTAATGCCAAGCGTGGGCGTATCGAACATATTAGAACATCTAATCAAAAGCAAGAGATCATTGCTCATGTTCCTATGAGTGAATTGTTTGGATATTCTACTAGATTGCGTTCTATATCTCAGGGCAGAGCAGACTACACAATGGAATATCTGAAACATGAAAAAGCACCTACTAATATCCAAGAAAAAATATTAAAAAAAGTTAGAGGATTCTAGTAATCTAAAAGTTTTATAAATTTTTAATGGTTCATTCTCAAGAATGAACCATTTATTTTTTGAGAGAGAATATGCAAGTTTGGACGATAAGAAGCTTATTAATATGGATTACTGATAATTTAAAAAACAATCAGATAACAAGTCCCAAACAAAATGCTGAAACCATTATTTCCTATGTTCTCAAAATGAAACGTCTTGATCTCTATCTTAATCAAGATAAAGAAATAACTGAGAAAAATTATAAAAAGATTTCACGGTATACTAAAAGGAGACAGACAAAGGAACCTTTGCAATACATTCTTGGTGAAACTGAGTTTTATGGTTACAGGATTAAAGTTACTCCTGATGTGTTAATACCGCGACCCGAAACAGAAATACTGGTTGAAATGATAATAAGACATGAGAGTAATGCTGATCAAGTTCTGGAAATCGGAACCGGTTCTGGTGCAATAGCAATTGCAATAGCAAAGAATATTAATTTTAGCAGGTTTGATGCTCTTGATATTTCAGATACAGCTTTGACGATAGCTAAGCAGAATGCAAAACTCAATAATGTTGAAATCAATTTCTTCCATTCAGACATCTTCAAAAACATCACTGGCAAATATGATCTTATCGTTTCTAATCCTCCCTATATTTCAGAAGAAGAATACAAAAGGTTACCTACAGAGATAACGGATTACGAACCCCTATCTGCACTTCTTGCAAAAAACTCAGGTTTGTTTTTCTATGAAAAAATTTTGCGAAATGCAAAAGAACATTTGACGAAATCTGGGAGAATATATTTTGAAATAGGTTACGATCAAGCTAGCAGAATATCTGAGATAGCTTATGAAAATGGTTTTAAAGATATTCAGGTTTACCAGGATCTGAAT
>CAZSOM010000271.1:0-2861 GCA_964608295.1 uncultured Candidatus Cloacimonadota bacterium | reverse complement strand
TTTATCACGCTCACCTATGTCATCATAGATCATCCCAATATTTCCCAATATACTAGCAAGCCCATCTTTATCTTCTGTCTCTTCATGAATTTTAAGTGCTCGTAGAAGATATTCAATTGCTTTATCATAATTTGTGAGAACATGGAAGATGGAGCCAATATTAGCAAGCGTAAGTGCCTGACCATATTCATTTCCTATTTCATTGTAAATCTGTTCTGATCTTCGGAAATATTCTAAAGCTTTATGGTAATCCGATAGATTTTCATAAACCATACCAATGTTGTTCAATGAACCTGCTATACCATCATTATTCCCAATTTCAGATTCAATTTCCATAGATTCTAAATAGTAATCTAGTGCTTGTTCATAGTTATTCAAACTTTCCTGAACGATTCCCAAATTATTTAGAGAATTGATAATATCTTTTTTGTCTCCGATTTGTTTCCGCAGTTTTAATGATTGAATAAGATATTCTACTGCTGTGTCGTAATTGGCCAAATAGTAGTGTGCCCCACCAATATTCTTAATAGCTTCAGCTTCACCTATTTTGTATTTCAATTTTAGAGCAAGGGTAAGAGCTTTGTTGCCATTCTCGATAGAGAGTTCAGGATCTTCCAACCATAAAGCTTTGGACAAGTTATTGATTGCATCCACTCTTGCCGTACCTGTTGCTTTTTCCACTTCAACTTTCAGGCTGTCACTTTCAGCAGTTTGGGCAACCAGTGATGTTATCATTAAACACAAGATGAATAATAAAATCTTCCTTTTCATGATTTGAACCTCTCTAAGAATCTTGCAAAAAAGGATGTAGGTTTCAGCAAGAATCTGCTGATAACTTTTGCAACTTCCTTATCTTGCAAATAACCATAAATCTTATGCGGATTTTTTTGTCCATTATATTCATAAACGTTGTTGATAACTAAATCTACGGGTTTGATATTTAAGCTATTTGGGAAGTAGTCGTCTGCGAGATTATAATCTAAAGTAATTTTATCGTCCAGATCTGAAAAATTAAACCAGTCAGAAGTTATATTATCAGGTGTTTGAGGTTTTGCCTCCGGATATATTTTTTCTTGTTGTTCGAGTAAGATCTTCTTAATTATAAGTGGAAAACCTAGTGGTGAACCAACAGTAATAAATGTATCAATCTTCAGTTCGGGAACATCCTGGGTTAAGGTATCATAAGCAATAATCGAACCCATCGAATGCCCAATAAGCATAATTCTGTCATTTTTGTGTTTTTGCAAAACTTCTGTCAGCCTGTTTCTAAAAGCTTGTTTGGCAATTTGCTTTTTCTCGATCCTGCAGAAACCATGATAATACGCATCAAGATCCTGGAACATTCTCCTGATCGTTTTATCAACAATCTTTTCGATTCCTCCAATTCTTTCTTTATGAAGAATAATTTTATCCAAACCATCTTCAATTGTAGCAAGAATTTTCTTTTTTGTCCTCGATTCTTTCTCATATGATTCATTAAACTTGATGGGAACATATGGATTTTCAAGGAATAATGGATCTTTGGGATCTGTAATTTCAGGATTTAGTGGTTGAGCATATTCCAAATCCGCCCAATAAACTAGTTCAAATTGGAAAACAGTATTAAGGTAACCAATATTATCAAGTCCATCTTGGATTGCTTTTAGCCACCATTTTTCAAGAAGTTTTTTGGGTGGTTTGTTTTTTAGACCATGTATGCCGATTATTACATTTTTCATTATTTCGTAACAACTTGTACTATTTTAATCTTTTCCCCAAGCTGTTCTGCATAATCAAGTGTATATTTTGTACCTTCACATTCACCATCCCAAAAAGCAATGAGTTCATCATATTCTTCAATGATCAATTTATCACGAACATGCTTTGCTTTGTCACCATATTTTTTGTAATTGGGTGGAAATTTGAGAAATTCTATTTTATTCTGAACTGCATATTTTTCTGCAAGTGTATCTGTTCCAGCTGCACCACCACTGATAATCATATCAATATTGGGAATCTGATTAAGGATTAATGAGAGAAAGTTTAAGTCAGTAAATTTCTTAGTCCCAATAACTGCCAGTTTCATTATTTTGCTATCTGTTAATCTCACACAGCTATCTTATCTTCCTCCACACCGTGACTTGTGAAACTCCATGTGTAAATACTCTGGCATTTTGCCTAAATACAAATGGTAGGTCTGTAGGTTCATTATCACGAATGAAATGAGTTTTTAGAATTTTATCTATTCCATCTAACGAAGTAAAAGGTTCTCCATCCTTTCGGAAACCACCTGGTTTATTTTCCGGTTTTACAATTTCATCCTGCCAATTGTAAGTAGAAGCTATTATCAGTATTGAATCTTTATTCATTCTTTCGTGGATAATTTTCAGGAATTTGATTGGATCATAAGCAGTCTCCAGTGCATTTTCAACTAAAACTAGATCGTAACCAGAATACCTGGGAATCAGATTTGAAATATCTCCTTGAAAGAATTCTACTTTGTCAGCATTTTTATTTAAACCAAAATCCGCCAATTTCTTTTCATGATAACTTATCAAATCTCCTTCTTCCTGTAATGTGTAATTCAGAAATCCCTTATCTTTCATGGTCACGCCTGCTTTCAGATGGCGAGCAGTAAAATCTAAACTTGTCACTTTTTTAAATTCTCGAGCAAGTTCGAAGGCAGTTCTTCCTACCTTACAACCAATACTTAAAGCATGTTCTTTACTTCCATTCTGCACAGCATTCAAAGCAAGTTCTGCTAAAGCTTTTTGGAAATTCACAATTCCGAAATGCTCATCTCCCCAATGCATATCACAATAAAGTGTTACATCAGCTTCAATTTCATACATAATTTCAGGAAGCTTTACAGGTTCATCTGA
>CAZSOM010000270.1:0-2902 GCA_964608295.1 uncultured Candidatus Cloacimonadota bacterium | reverse complement strand
TCAGTATCGCAGATTAATATCCCACCCTGGGTAGGATTACCACGCAAAGAGATCAAATCATTTGCAGAGAGTTGTACAATTATGGTTATCAGTAGAATACTTAATATTTTCTTCATTTTATTTACTTCTTCATTGGTAATTATGTATTATATAAGTCGGCTTGTGATAACAAACGACTTCTTTTCTTATATTGGTTATTGAATAACCAATCGAAAAACACTGAATCACGAATATCCAAGTATTTTTATACTTCATCACTGGATATTCTGTATTGGATATTGATTATTCATTACTTTTCCACTTTTTTCTTTTAACAATATTAAGTCATGCAAGCTTTTATATCAACAACCATTGCGAAGGTCTTTAACCTTTAGACAGGTAGGGAGATTTCCAGTATCGTTTTACTTCGCAAAGCCAGTGCACCATTCGCAAGGTCTCTAATTTTCTTTCACTTCTTCATTGGAAATTTTGTGTTATATAAGTCAGCTTGTGATAACAAACGACTTCTTTTCTTATATTGGATATTCAATCCGTGCTATTTAAAGTTCAACTCTAACAAATGTATCTTTTTTGATCCAACCGCCCAGTCCATTTTCTAGTTTGATCAAACTCCAACTATCTTCGTTTCTTTCAACTGTGAATATCATTCCTTCATGAATTGTGAAAACGCGGGTAAAATCTTGTCCTGGTCCGCTATAACCAATCGCTGAAGTACTAAGTAAAACTGCTTCGTCCGTTTTGTGAAATTCCTGCCATTTTAAGAAACTGACAATGAGAAAGGCTGCAAAAATAAAAATGAAGATCGTTGTTATAAAGATTGGCACTGTCTTCTCACGATTTCGATAATGGATTATCATAAAACAGATCATCAGGATAATTAATACAAAGATAACTAGAGTGATGATGCCTAAAAGGTTGATTGATAAAGAATCAAATGCATTTTGCCAGAATGATCTGATCACATTATTGGATTCTGAATTTTGTTTGTCTTTAGTAAAGGTGAGAGCATATTCCAAATTCCTGCGAGCAGCTTGATGATCAGAACTAACCTTTATTGCTTTTTTGAAGTATAATATTGCTCTACCGATTTCATCCAATCTGAAGTAGCAGTTTCCAATATTGTAGTATAAGTCAGCATTAATTATCATTTCATTCTCGATCAGGCTGAATTTTTCTAATGCTGTCTGATAATCTTTATCGTTGTAAGCATTGGTTGCTTCTTCAAGTATTGTGTCGATCTGATTTGCAGATAGAACACTAACTGCCAGAAGTATGAACAGGAGCATTAATATTGATCTTTTCATATTTATTATTAACTCACTTACTAAAATTTACACTTAGTGATCTCATTGATCGTTTCTTTCATTAAACGGTAATCCGTGGTAATTTTCTCTTTAGAAAATCCACCCGGCATGAAGCGTGCCTGGTCACATGTCTCGAAGAGGTTACTGATCTTTATTATAAGGTCTTGCGGAATGTTTCTCGAATTCATTTTGGAAATAATATCTTCAGTGGAACTTCCACGCGGTTCTTTCAATTTATCAGCAAGATAACTGCTCAATCCCTGCTGGGCAGCTGCATAGAAGCCTGGATCATCTTTTCCAGCAAATATGCTTGCTTCTTTCATGTATTTTTTTAGAATTTTATTGGCTTGTTTCTGACGGATATAATCAAGATTTCCTTTTAGTTTTGCTCTCTCTTTGGAATATAAAATTGAAGCAGGAACGAAAAGCAACATTATAAACCAGATAAACCAGTAAAAGAATTTATCATAATAAATTTCTTGAGTAATTAATAAACCGTCTGTAATAATAAATCCAATATCTGAACCTTCCATACTGACAATGGATTGGGCACTGCTACTGGCAACGTAGGTTAAGTCACCTTCACCAATTTGCAATTGATATGGTTTTGTTTTCAATACTTTGTAGCTGCCTGTGGAAGTATCAAAATAGATGAAAGGAACTTCGGGAAGTGTATAGCTTCCTTTCTCCTGGGCTATGATCAGATATTTCATGGTCTTTCTACCAGAAATCTTATCATTGTTTATATCTGTTGTGATCTCAGGATCTAAGAATCTGAAATTATTTACTTCTGGTAATTTGGGAATTTCAAATTGTTTTATATTTCCTTTTCCGGTTATCGTGATTGTGTAGGTAAAAGAATCACCAACATTGAGAGTGGATTGACTGACATTGCTGGAAAGTTTGAATTTCCCAACTGCATTAGAATATGATTCGGGTTTGTTGGCATTTGGAATCTGTTTAACACTTACATTTACTGGTTTATTTTTAATATTATATCTTTTAGTCGATCCAAAATCAAAAAAACTATGCGATTGTGTTCTTACATCTACATTCAAACTCAACGAAGGAATTTTCAATTTACCACTTTTTGTGGGGAATAGGGCAACTGACTGCATCAGCATCACATTATACATAACACCCTTGTAAGTTTCACGTTTAAAGTTTATGTTTTCGGGTGTAAAAATATCTTCTTTCCAGAAACCTTCGAAATTTGTATCTCCGGCAAAAGCTAGATTAGAAATATCATATCTGGAGTATAATTTGTACTCTACTATTATGGGCTCTTCTTCATATACATTTTTCTTATTCACATTAGCTATCAGGAACAAATTATCACTAAGTTCTGAAGACGATTGCTGTTGATTAAGTGTATTAGAAGTTGGTGGTGCAGGTTGAGTACTGCCTTCCGAGACTCTAATATGAATAGGATCGGTAGTAAATGATTTATTTTTCACTTTTATAGTTATGGGTGGGATGAGATGATTTCCTACTTTTGAAGGTCGTAAATTATAGGTAAAACTCTTGGTGACACTTGATGTCATCTTGCCATTTACAATTGAATAGCTTGAAGAGGAAGATGAAGATGAACCGAGATT
>CAZSOM010000269.1:0-2903 GCA_964608295.1 uncultured Candidatus Cloacimonadota bacterium | reverse complement strand
TACCGGCAAATATCTTCTACGGAACGAGTATCCCGACCTGTATTCTGGTCTTTAAAAAATGCCGTGAGGTGGATGATAATATTGTCTTTATTGATGCCAGCGGAGATGACCACTATATCAAAGTCGGGAATCAAAACGAATTGCGTGAGAGTGATGTGGATGAGATTATCGCCACCTATAGAGAGCGTGAGACAAAGGATAAATACTCCTATATTGCCAGTCTGAAAGAGATTGCAGAGAATGACTATAACCTCAACATTCCACGCTATGTGGACACCTTCGAAGAGGAAGAGGAGATAAACCTGACAGAGGTCTCTGAACGGATCATCGCTATAGATGAAGAGCTTATAAATGTAAACAACGATATAACCGAATTCTGCAAAGAACTCGGGATTGCCCCACCTTATAAGGTTGATAATTGTGGAGAGTAAAATGATACCACAACTGCGATTCCCTGAGTTTGAGGGGGATTGGAAAATATCACGATTTGAAGAAATTGTAAATCACTATAAACTAGGTGGAAACTACACAAATTCACTACAACCTACAATATATCCTCTTATAAAGATGGGAAACATAGGTCGAGGATCTATGAAAGTTACTAAAATAGAATACATTCCTGAAACAGAAAAAATTGATCCAGAGGATAAAATTGAAATTGGAGACCTCTTTTTTAATACTCGAAACACTTTAGAACTTGTAGGTAAGGTTGCAATATGGAAAAATGAATTGCCTCAAGCCTATTTTAACTCAAATTTAATGAGGCTATCATTTGATGATAACTATTTCATGAACTATAGACTTAACTCATTTAATGGGATAAAGGGATTGAGAAGGCTGGCAACGGGTACGACCAGCGTAGCAGCAATTTATACAAGGGATTTGTTAAAACTTAAACTAACGACTCCATCCTTCACCGAGCAGACCAAGATAGCTACATTCCTAACAGCAGTAGATAATCGGATTAGCCTTTTACAGGAAAAGAAAACCGGATTGAAGCAATACAAGAAAGGGGTAATGCAGAGACTATTCAATGGAAAAGTGATAATGGAGAATGGAGAATTAGAATTCACTCCCCCTACGCTTCGCTTTAGGGATGACAATGGCAATGATTTCCCCGATTGGGAAGAGAAGAAGTTGGGAGAGGTTGCGTCAATCTACCAGCCTAAAACAATATCACAAAACCAACTTGTTGACGAAGGATATGATGTATATGGAGCTAATGGTATCATTGGCAAGTATTCAAAATATAATCATGAAACCGAGCAAATTGCTGTTACTTGTCGAGGTAGCACATGTGGGACAGTGAACTATACAAAGCCTTTTTCTTGGATAACAGGAAATGCTATGGTTATAAATCTAGATAATAACCCATATGTGTTGAAGAATTATATGTACTACTTATTAACTAATTCACGATTAAATTATTTGATAACCGGCTCAGGTCAACCGCAGATAACTGGAGAGATAAAGAATCATAAGTTATGTTTACCATCTGCATTTGAACAGCAAAAGATAGCTGACTTCCTATCATCAATAGATAAATCCATTGATAAATTGAGTAGTCAGATAGATGAATCGTTACAGTTCAAAAAAGGATTGTTGCAGAAGATGTTTGTGTAACATGGGGAAAAAAGAGAGACTTTATGCTAATTGAGCAATCATTACTTATTGATTATGCTGAGAAATATGACTCTAACCAATCCTTACACGAAGGAATAGTAAAAAAAGCAGAACAGAATGAAATTAAAACAGCATTTCTTTGTCACAGTCATGAAGATGTTAGATTAGTTAAAGGATTATCTGCAATGTTTCGACTTAAGGGAATTGAATTGTACATAGATTGGGCTGATAATTCTCTGCCTTCAACTCCCAATAGACTAACCGCTAGCAAGATTCAAGAAAAAATTGATGACTCTGAGTATTTCTTCTTTTTATCTACAGAGAATTCAATGAAATCCCGCTGGTGCCCTTGGGAAATTGGATATGCAGACAAAAGTAATAGTAAGATACTTATTATACCAACTCGTGATGGTCGCAACAACTATGGAAATGAATACTTAGGTCTTTATTCAAGCTTGGATGGAAAAGTAGATGTTAATATCTTGTATAGCACTTACAAACTTGGCATTAAGAATTCAAATGGTTGGTTCCCGATTTGGGATCAGTTATCTAATAGTGCGCTAGAAAAACTGTAAAAAAATAAAGGAGGCAATAAATGCCAATTAAACAATCAGAATTGATTAAACTTGCGAAATCATATGATTCAGTTAAACCATTGTTCGAATCTATGGAGAAAAGAGCAAGTTCAAACCAAATGGACAAAGCGTTCCTTTGTCATAGTCATATCGACTCCGAACTGGTAAAAGGTATTGCTAAATTATTCCTCCAATACGATATAGACATATATATAGATTGGTTAGACAATAGTATGCCATCAGTTACAAACCGAATTACTGCAGAAAAAATACAGAAGCGTATTAATGAATCTAAGTATTTTTTCTTTCTCTGCACTGAGAAATCAATGAAATCCCGTTGGTGTCCTTGGGAAATTGGTTACGCTGATAAGGGAAATCGCAAGATATTGATTATTCCAACTAAAAGTGGTGACACCACTTATGGAAATGAGTATTTACAACTCTATCCTAGAATTGATGAAGGACAAGTTGAGGGAGTCTTCAAAGATTATGTTGTATTCGATCCAAATTCTAATAACAATGCTAAGTGGCTTACAGAAACTGCATTGAAGGAGCTTTAAAATGGGAAAGAAGATATTTGTTTCCTACAAGTATGGAGATACCGATGTTAAATCTCTGAAAGAATGGTCAGAAGAAATATATGAACCAACAATAGTTAGGGATTATGTTACTAAATTCCAGGAGCTGATAGCCGTAAGTGATCAT
>CAZSOM010000268.1:0-2911 GCA_964608295.1 uncultured Candidatus Cloacimonadota bacterium | reverse complement strand
ACGGTGGCAGGAAAAAACCTGTTGTATCCGGTGTACCAGTATCGATGCAGGGAGACAACTAAGTTAATTGATAAGGATCATCACCTGATAATAGAAAGATTGGGTCATCGTCGATGTTGCCTTCCAGCCAGTTGATGGTAGCTTCATTAGGTGGATTGCCAGGATAGATTGCTTCTTCACCACCTTCAATATCACAATTTGAGATATTGAGTATTGAATTTACATAGCTACTGCCTGTATTAATCTCGTATTCATAATCTGATTCATTATTATATAGAATATTATTACGAAAGCCAATTTCACCAAATATCCCAAGTGGACAGATATGCGAAGTATTCTGTGTAAATGTACAATTATTAACTTCTACTGATCCAGGATTACTTATATAAGCAATATAATTACCATTAGTTGTCGAGTTGTTTGTAAATAAGCAGTTACTAATCTTGATGTCGGGAAAGCAATCTTGTTGTTCTGAAATTTGAATTGTATAATACTTTTCATAAGGAAAAGGAGGAATATCTGAATTGGAAAATATACAATTCTCTATCTCTAGATAATCGTCTACCTGGCAATAAAAGTTAGAAACAAATTGATTGGGACCCAAAGAATCATTATTATCAAAAATACTATTCTTTATTATAGCATTTCCACCATCCAAAGAAAATCCCGAAGCCCCTTCAGATGTATTGTTTTTTACAATAAGGCTATCTATCTCTACATTATAGCATCGATAAAGATTAACGGCATAATATGATGCGACAGTATTAAATTTTACTAATAGGTTTGATAAAACAACATAATTTGCTGTGGAAATTTCAATAACGTGGAACATATCCTGCCCAATTGAAGTAAAAGTTAAGTTTTGCAAAATACTATGATCTTGTCCCGATAAAAATGATGCTTCACAATAGTCATTTAGAAGAATTGTATTTTCCATATTTTCACCAATCAGGTTAACATACTTCTTTCCACCTATTGGAAATATTTGCCCATTCAATGATTGCGAATATGTTCCATTTTCTACATACACAGTTTTGGGATTCAAACTGTCAGTTTCAATTTTCTGTAATGCTACTGCAATAGTTTTTAAAGGTGTATTTAGAGAAAGTCCATCATTTTCATCATTACCTATTGTCGATACAAATAGATCATGATTGATCCGATCAAGAAAATGATTCTGAATATCCAAAGTTAGTTCTCCTGTGTTCGCTAACGAGTGATTGTAGCGTGCATAATATTCAAAATCCGATTCGACTGTAAATGTGTCCACAACTACATCTATATCATTTACCGCATCCGACACAAAAATATCCAAAACACTGCCAGCAAAATTGTTGTAGAGATTACATAAATTATCAGAATCAAATGTAACTATCGATTCATACAAGACTGAAATCCCTCCACCGGAGATAGCTTGATTATTATAAATACTTACACCTGATAATTCAACAATGGATCTTTGGATTCGCATACCACCACCAGCAACTGCTGAATTATTATAGATACGGCAATTAATTATACTAACATTTGGTGACGTGGTATTAATAGGTGTATAGATAACAATACCGCCACCTAATCTTCGAATATCTCCATAAAGGATTGTTCCAGAGCCATTAGTAATTGAAAATCCTCTTAACACTGCACCGTTCTCTTCATTGATCATATGAACGCATGAACCTTGTTGGTTACCATCAATTACTGTCGTTGAAATGTATGATTCATCACCGGTGATCAGCTCAAGGCTGGTAAGAGTAATATTCTTACCATTGAAGTTGATATTTTCATAATATGTGTCAGGATGAACCAAAACAGTATCTGAATCTGCTGATGCATTGATCCCTTCCTGGATAGTAATAAAATTTCCTGTTCCATCCTGTTTGATGTGCCAGGTTACTGCATTAAGTAATATGTTCATACAGGTAAGAAGAAGTATGCAATACGGTTTTAATCTCATTAATGCTCCTGATCATCCTTTACTCCTCTCCCGATAATCAGGAGAGGAGTATTAAGATGATACAATTTATTCAATTAACTACTTTAACATCAACATTTTTTTATTCAGAGTTTTCTTACCGGATATAAGCTGGTAGAAATAAATACCGCTGGAGACAGTTTTGTTGGTGTTATCTGTTCCGTTCCAAACCACCTGGTATTGACCCGATTCTTTAGCTTCAGTGATCAGTGTTTTGACCTTCTGTCCTTTAATGTTGTATACTACTAATTCTACATCTCCTTCGTCAGCGATGGAGTAATTGATTGTTGTGGTCGGATTGAACGGATTAGGGAAATTCTGGCTTAAGGTTGTATTGTATACAACTGGTATATTTTCGGTATCTGTTAAAGAGATCACATAATACTTCTGTGGATCATGTGAGAAGTCAAGTTGCTTTAACTCTCCTTCGTCTTCAACATTCTCTTTCACTCTGTATTTGCTGATCTTAGTATTCAGCGATCTTGAACCATAGTATAATTCGAATTCTACAGAGCCCGGATCAAATGCCATTGAATCATCAAGGGCATAAGCGCAGATCTGAACCAGGGAATCTTCTATGACCTCTGCACCTTTACATTCATTATCTACAAAGATGCCAATTTCTGTTGGATTTCCCAAAGCTTCAATATCAAGTTCCACATATACAGGTATGTAATCTGCTTCTTCATCAAAGCTAAAACTTTCAGCGGTCGATCTAATATTTTTGGGTACAGTGCCACCGCCATCTTCTCCCCAATAAAAGCTGCAATCATTTGTACAATTCACAACTACCAAATCACCATAATTAATTGTCCAATTACTTGCAGCAAAAGACCAGCCCAGAACTGATTTATTCAAGGTAAATGTTTTTGTCTGGATCATATCAATGTCATCTAATACAGCCTCGAATGCATCTAAGGGTTTCATACTTGCTAAAGG
>CAZSOM010000267.1:0-2927 GCA_964608295.1 uncultured Candidatus Cloacimonadota bacterium | reverse complement strand
TTTGGTCGGTGTGCTTGGTCGTGATCGTTCCGATCCCGCCGCACACGCCAAACATTATGGGCAACAAAAATATAGATACTGATAAGGATGGAAAGCATTGTGAAAAAACAATATGGAGGTCAGATGTTTATGATACAATTTGGTGTGTTTAGATATGTACAGAAAAAAAATATAACCTTTAAAGCATGTTAAATCAAATTCAAATACCTCAAAATTCTGTTGTTCTTTTCGGATCTGGAGTCTCAATGTGGGCACCAAGTGATATTCCAACAGGAGCTAAGGTTCGGGATGCTTTGCTAAATCTGCTTTTCAATGATCAAATGAGAAATTGGCATAAATCAGGTCTTCGCTCTTGGTTAGATTGGATTCCATTTGAGACAATAAACGAATTTGCTCCTCGTTCAATAGATCTATCAAAATTTTATTCAAAATTTCTTGATACTGATACTCCAAATGAAATACACAAGCAATTAGTTCAACTTGCCACCTCGCGTAATGTAATTGCCTTAATTACAACAAATTATGATTGCGGTTTGGAAAAAGCAGCAGGGAAGAGTTCTCCAATGTATCCAGTTCTAGATCCTAGTGATTCTTTACCAAAAAGTTCTATTCCTTATTTTAAAATACATGGTTGTTGTTCAGTACCTTTCAGTCTTGTTTATCGTTTAAATCAGGAAGCAATATTATCAAATGAAAAAGCTAATTACCTTCACAATCTTGTTGACGGCAATACTTTAATTGTTATTGGTTACTCAGGTGTTGATTTCGAAATATGTCCTGTCATTTCTTCATCGAATGCTAAGCAAGTTATCTGGTATTATCAATCAAACCTTCTACCTCATAATTACGAAACACATGGATATAAATTAATATCAAGTAAAATAAAAACCATACCATTTCCAGTAGACTTATCCAATGGTTTACCTTGGTTCCAATCTAAAGTGCACCTTCTTCCATCAAACAATCGCAATTTTGAAAAAGCTCTTTTGGCTATTGTTACTGAAGAAGAACGCTATTTATGGGCTATTCGTATCGCAGCTACTATTGGATATGCAGATCAAGCTAGAAAATTACTTCTCCAACTTCCCACTATTTTCATGTCAAAACCTGCTATTACTGAATGCAATAATCAGAAAGGATTTGCATTATTCCAATCAGGATGCTATAGAGATTCTGCAAAGGCATTTCTTCAAACAGCTTTTGAAGCTGAACAAGAAAGGGATTATGAGCATTATATAACTTCCTTATTAGACGCAAGTGATTCGTGGAGAGTCGGTGGTTATTATGGTAGATCATTGTTTTCTTTCTTAAAAGCTAAATTAATTTCGATTCATCATATATCTTCTAAAATTACCTGTCGTTTAGCACTCAAAGAAGCGTTATTATTAAAAAGCATATCTATAGTCATTCAAACATGTCAGTTAAGACTTATTAAGTTATTTTTTATGAACATTGTTCATAAACGAGGTTTTAAACTTGTTTCTTTGGCAAAAGAACATTCAGCACTAGCGGGATTAGTGTTTGATCAGACGCAACTTGATGAGCTGGCTAGTATTTTCACAAATAGAAAATCAACTCAACATGTTGAAATGGATGGATATGAGCATTTAGGATATTTTTCAGCTTCAACTACACTTTTTAGAAAAAAGTCATTGCATTTGCCAATATCAAAATCAACCATTTCAAAGGCTGAAAAAAGGTACTCCTTAATGGTTCTTTTAGGAAATCATCCAGAGGCTTGGAAAGTAGCAGCTCGTATGGCAGAAATCAGCACCGTAAAAAATAATAACAAATGGGAGCAACGAGTAAGAGACCAAATTCAGCATTGCCAATACACAAAATGGCATCGTAAGCACTTGATAAAATGGATACGAAATGGCGCAAATATGGAGACAATATGACTATGAGGAATCAGATAATAATAGGTCTTATACCTTCACACAACTCTGAAAATACTATTACCGATGTAGTTAACGTTTTAAAAAAAAATTGTGATGAGGTTGTAGTTGTTGATAACGCGTCTACTGATCTTACAGCAATAAGAGCAATAAATGCAGGTGCCATAGTTATTACAGAAAACTCCATTGGCAAGGGGAATGCTTTACAACGTGGTTTCCGTGAATGTTTAAATTATCCTCTTTGTGGCGCTATCGTTACATTAGACGCAGACGGTGAAAATGATCCTTCCGATGTTCTTTGTTTACTCACTCCTATATTAAATCATGAAGTTCATGTTGTGTTTGGTGTAAGAACGCGAACGCACAGTCATCTTATCTTTGGACACGGTACTACAGGTGAGTTATTGACCAGCATCTCAGGTTTTAAACTACTTGATCCAATGAGTGGAGTACGAGCATATTCACGAGAATCTATCATGCAACTTTTACCAACTATGTCACGATCTGGTTTTGGTATTGATCTCCAGATCGCAATAGAAGTTATACGATTAGGTATTAAACGGTGTGAAGTTTGGGTTTCTGGGAATAACTTAAGAACAAAAAGAGGATGGAGCTTTAATCACGTATCTTCAGCCTTAGAAAATCTGATTGACTACGAGATCAAAGGACTGTTCCCTCAAGGAAGTGTATCAAATGTTGTAAGTTGGCCAGAGCCATATGGAAACCAGTTAGTGTTGAAAACTTCGAAATGGGAGTACAACTTTCGGCGGGAAGGAGATATTTTTATTCCAGAATACTAAGATGTTTTACTATTGTATTAATAATGGCTAATAATAGTCAAGATGATCCTTTTACATAAAGGCAAACATAGGAGCACATAGATTTGCTAATAATGAAATGGTTGAAACTTATAAAAATGCGGAGTAAAATTTTAATAGCTAATGAAATACAGAACTATTATTAAATATTTTGCCCATAACAAAAGCCTCCACATTCAGATTGAGAGAAAAGCAAGAAGAACGTGGCAGG
>CAZSOM010000266.1:0-2935 GCA_964608295.1 uncultured Candidatus Cloacimonadota bacterium | reverse complement strand
CATCATAATTATTTTCCTATCTTTCACTCACCACACTTCTATCTATCTAAATTTTCTCTAATGATCTAGTAAAAAAACACCCCATACGTTTGAGGTTCGGCAAATTTGAAATCTACCTATTTTGTGTCAAATTGTTTGTTAGTTATTTTATGTGTTTTTTATTTGTCAATTGTTGGAGAAAATCGTAAGTCGACGTTGTTGTAGGACTGATGCTCATTCACGTATTCTGACCATACATCTAAAGTTTCCAGAGACATCCTCATTTTTGCCTTTTTTGTATAAGCTCCAACATGAGGAGAAAGAATAACATTTAAATTATATGCAAACTTTTTTATTATCCAGGGTTCCTTACTAAATACATCTGCTGCAAAACCAATTATTGTTCCCTGAGATAAACCCTGTGTTATAGTTGATTCATTTATTACTTTTCCCCTGGAAGTATTGATTAACCAGATTGGATTATTCAATGAAACTAGTACTTCTTCATTAAAATAATCCTTAGTCTCATCAGATAAAGGACAATGAAAAGTAAGCAGATTACACCGCTTAATACCTTCCTTATATATAATGGGTTCAATTTTTTTTTGTTCCCATTCTGATGTTGAAAGATAAGGATCTACTCCTTTGACCTGAGCACCAAGATACTTCAGAGTTTGAGCAACTTTAGTTCCAACCCTTCCTACACCAACGACTAAAGCTTTAAGATCTGATATTTCCCAGTTAGGCATGAAGTCCTTTCTCCAATTACAGCTAAGTACACGATTTTTAAAAATCTGTTGCTGTTTAATTAGTGAAAATATAAATGATAGAGTTTGTTCATATGCTGATAGAGCATTTGCCTCAGGTGTGTTACACACGATAACATTTCTGTTCCGAGCTTCATGAATATCAATATTGTCAAAACCTGTTCCTGCCCGAATGATCATTTTGAGATTGGGGAATTCAGCAAATTTGTCTTTATTGAAATCTGTTTTTGTTCGGATTATTATTATCTCAATTTCATCTTTTGAACCAACACGTTCCATGAAGTGAGAACTTAAATTTTTCTCTCGGATTTTCTCCCAGAAAAGATCCGGCATTGGTTCCAAGACAAGTGTTTTCATCTCTATTCCATATTCAGATAATCATCTTTATAAGAAACATAATTCTGTGCTGATTGATAATTATGTGCAATCTCCTCTTCGGTAAGTTGACGCACAACTTTGGCTGGTGTTCCCATTATCATACTTCTGGGAGGAAATTTCTTATTTTGAGTTACTAGAGACCCGGCAGCCACAATTGACTCTTCCCCGATTTCGCATCCATCTAAAAGAGTTGCACTCATACCAATTAAACAGGCATTCCCGACCTTACAGCCATGGAGAGTAACACTGTGACCAACGGTAACATCATCTCCAATTATAGTTGGGAAACCATCGTCATTATTTTCTGTTTTAGAGTGAGTTACATGTATCATGCTAACATCTTGGATATTGGTTCGATCACCAATATTGATGTAGTTAACATCTCCTCGCACTACACTGCCAAACCAGATGGAACTATTATTCCCTATCTCACAATTTCCAATAACCATTGCATTTTCTGCAATCCATGTTTTTTCACCGATTTTAGGTGAATTTTCCAGATAATTTTTTAACATAACTTCCTTTATAGTTTCTCAATTGTTTTAAAGTGTGTTTTTGCTACTTCATTCAATCTATCTTTTGAAAATTTCTCTACGAATTCTTTACCAGTTTCTATTACTTTCGCTGAGGCTCCTTTAGGAAATTCCAATTGAAATTTATTGGAAATCAATTTTATACTATTTAGAAAATGATAACGGGCAATTATTGAAGCTGCAGCTACGGCTAGATCTTCTTCTGCTCTTACTTTATGAATCAGCTTCAAATTTTTCATTTCTTTTAGTGAACCGATTAGAACTCTATCGCTGGCAAATTTATCTACAACTGCACCTTCGAATTTATGCTTTTCATTCAAATTCAAAATTACACGTGCATGCATCCAGGCTAACATTTCGTTTAATTTCTTATTTCCCTGACGGAATTTTGCATACAACTCATTATATTTTGCGGGTTGTAAAATCAGGACTTCAATATTATTCTTATAACTTTTATAAAGCTTCTCAGCTATTTTAATTAAATCTGCGTCTTTTAACAATTTGCAATCTTTCACATCAAGTTCTTGAAGCTTAGGAACATCCTCTATCCTTACGATGAATCCACATACAGCTAAGGCGCCGAAAAAATCTCCTTTACCTGATTCATCTGTTCCAACCCAAACTTTCCAATTATGATCGTTTTTTATAGCATCCGGTTTCTGCTGCAGAATCTTCTGCATTAATGTACGCAACGGATTCGTGAGCGAACCTCCGATAACTGCTGAGATACCTTTCTTTTTTGATGAGTAAATATTTATCGGAATTTCATTCTTATCTTTTATAAATTTAAGCTGCACTCCATAATTAATCTCTTTTTCCTCAGAAAGAGACAGTCCAAATTTATTTGCTTTTTCAATTAATTCAGCGACAAAATCCAATAATGTGATCATTCCTGTCCTTTTTCTGTAATAGTCACACTTCCGAAAACCACGTCAATATTGAGCAACAAGTAGTTCTCACCTTCCACAAAAGCTGGTGTTTTATAATTTGAGTCACCAAAAAAAATTATATTTCTATTTGGTAATTTACAATCTGCGAAAACTGTACTGACCTTTAATTTCATCGGAACACTCGGATCTATCAAAAGATTCCCTGAGCCAAAAACCACATCTACACTCACTTTCTTACTACTTTCTGAAATATCGATATTCGTAAGGTCAATATTACTCTGCCCGAAAATTACATCATATTCTCCACCACTTTCTTTCATTGTAACAGTTGAGCTTCTGAACATAGAAAAATTTGCTTCGTTTTTAAAAGCTTGTCTGCCTACCAGTA
>CAZSOM010000265.1:0-2940 GCA_964608295.1 uncultured Candidatus Cloacimonadota bacterium | reverse complement strand
ACCTGAAAGAACCTGGAGTTTATCTGGCTCATTTCTTGATGAAGAGAATTTTCCTTTTCCCGGTTTACGCTTATCCAGTGCATTCTGGATCTTATCAAGCGGGAATTCTATCCCCGGTTTTACATCTTCAATTACTACTCCAAGTGCTTTGCCGTGGCTCTCACCGAAAGTGGTTATTCCATAATACTTCTCAAAACTATTCGATCTCATATTTTTTCCTATTCACTTACTTGCGTGTATGATTGAATTAGCGGGTTCAATGTCAAATAAAACCTTCCCAATTATACTCAGGTAGATTTCCAAATAAGATAATTTGACAATATTTTATAAAAATATTTTTTTCAAGTTAATTCTCTTCCACAAAATAATTAAAATTATTGGACATTGTTTTAGCAAGACTTGAATCAAACGGAGGTAACATATGAAATCACAAATTTTAAAATTTCTTCTCCTTTTCATTCTTCAATATTCAATCTTAAATTCTCAAGAAACTTGGGAACATGTTTATGATCCATTTCCAGTTGATGCTTATCTACATGAAGATGCAATAAAATGTACAAATGGAGGATATGTTTTTAATGGTAGTTGTCAATATGAAGATCCTTTTAATCCTGGATGTTATGAACAATCGTTTGGATATACAATGAAAGTTAATAACGAGGGGCTTTTAGAATGGGTAAATAAAGATTCTATTTATTTTTCTGCTTTTACAGTGGGATCAGCATTGACTCAAACTGCCGATAACGGTTTTGTATCTGCTGTAATTTTTCCTGGAGCTTTGATTAAACGAGATTCAGATGGCAACGCTGAATGGATAATTGATACAGACTGGGGAGTACACTCTCTTACAGACACAGAAGATGGAAATTTTATTGCAACTGGTTATGCACCATGGGAAGAAAATAATTTAAGAAAATACTCACTTGATGGATCATTATTGTTTGGTAAGAGAATTAGAGCAAGTCAGGTTAATTCAATAGTTCGTTCTGCTGATGGTGGTTATATTGTTGCCGGTGTTTATTATGGTCAGAATGAAGGAGATGTTGTAGTTGCCAAGACAGATGCGAATGGTGATACATTATGGACAAAATATCTTGATGGTTATGGTGAAGATGATATAGGAAGATGTGTTTTTGAAAATTCGATCGGAGAAATTATTGTTGTAGGAGATTTTAGCTGGTCTCCAGGATTTATCTGGAAACTTGACCAAGAGGGAGAGACCTTAGATCTAGAAATTGTTAATCCTGAAATAAGTTTAGCAATCTTTAATGCAAATGAATATCTTAATGATTTCACTATTACTTGGGGATCAGGTCCAAATTATATTGCACGATTCAATAGATTTGATTGTAATTTAAATTATATTGATTCAATGCTTGATATCTCTTCTGGTCTAGGTGATAAAGGTTTTATAATAGATGGAAATCATATCATTAGATTTGGTGGTTCAGGAATAACTATAATAAAAGAAACATATAATCCAGTTTCAATAAGTGATGAACTTAATTATTCATATCTTGACTGCAAACTTTCAAATTATCCTAATCCTTTTAATCCACAGACAACAATCAAATTTTCAATACCTGAAGAAAGTAAAGTCAAACTCACAATTTACAACATTAGGGGACAAAGGGTAAAAACTCTAGTGAACGATGATATGGAAAAGGGTATTCATGAAATAATTTGGGTAGGAAAAAATGATAATAACAAATCAGTTGCATCAGGAGTTTACTTCTATAAATTTGATGTAAATGATAAAATGAAATCAGTCAAAAAATGCTTGATGCTTAAATAGTGTATTTTATCCAGCCTAAGAAATTCTTAGGCTGGGTTTTGCTTTATTATTCAAATCTAAACCTTTGTCCACAATTTATACTAAACTTACAATCATCTCATATTACCTAAGACAGTTTCCAAAAAAGATAATTTGACAATATTGACGGATTTCATCTCATCGGCGTACACATTTTGTAAGGAGGAATGATGGGTTTAATGGTTTTGGCAGCAGAGGTTCCAGTGGAAACCAGCATATTTTCGATAGCTTCGAAAGGCGGTTTCTTAATGATAATTTTATTTATCATATCAATTGCAGCTTTATCAATAATAATAGAAAGGTTGATCAAACTTAAGAAGTCACAAAAGAATGAAGAGGAATTCTTGCAGGAAGTGTATGGTTTCCTGGGTGAGAATAAACTAGAGCTCGCAATTCGTGTATGTGAAGATAGACAAAGCAGTCCGATTGCTAACATTATCGTAAAAGCAATTAGTGTGATGGAAAGAGGATTAGATGAAACGAAGGAAGTGATTGAATCTGCTGTGAATAAGGAGATCCATCACATGGAGAAGAACCTGGGAACGCTTGCTACCTTTGCGGCTGTTGCACCTCTTATAGGTTTTTTGGGAACTGTAACCGGAATGGTGAAGGTATTCATGAGATTGGGAGAAACCGGTGGTGGAGTTGATATCAGCCTGCTGGCAAACGGTATTTGGGAAGCACTGATAACCACAATCGGCGGATTAGCTGTTGGGATCATCACAATACTTTTTTATAATTATTTAGTTGGAAAAGTTGAAGATCTTGCCCATGAATTGGAAGAGAATTCAAACGAATTTATTTTTAATATAAGAGGTTTAAAGAATGGTAATTAAAACGAGGAAAAAGCGGATCTCATCACTTGGATTGATCTCGTTCACGGATGTAATCTTTCTCCTGCTTATTTTCCTCTTGATCTCTTCAAACTTTATTACTCATTCTGGAATAAAGGTTGATCTGCCTGGTTCGAACTCCCAGCAAAATGAATTTAATAAAAACATCAGTTTGACCCTTACGAAAAATAATGAGATTTTCTTGAATAATGAAGCTGTTAGCTGGGTAGAACTTCCTGAAGTCTTAAATAGGAAACTTATCGAAGATCCGGAACAGGTTGTTGTGGTGCGTGC
>CAZSOM010000264.1:0-2944 GCA_964608295.1 uncultured Candidatus Cloacimonadota bacterium | reverse complement strand
AACTTCCGGATATTCATCTCGCAAAACTGGAGCCAGTAAATATGAAGTTCCAGACTCTATCCAATCCAAATCTTTTCTATATCTTATTATCCTACATATCCTTTTAGCATTTTTATTGTAAGAATCATATGAAGTCTCGTGACGTACATAAAGCACAATAAGAAAAACCAGTGCTAAACCAATTGCTAATCCAAAGATATTAATGAATGAATAAATTTTGTTTCTTTTATAATTTCTTAAGACAATTTTCAAGTAATTCTTTAACACTAATACCTCTTTTGTTAGGTTTATAGAATACTACACATAACGCCGGGCGTGCCACGTCATCTTGCATTTCTTTTTGCTCTGATGTGGAGCTGCTTGTTAGTGGAATTTAATACTTTCAGGAAGTTAGTTATTAAACTCATATATTTACTTTTACCTCATTTACAGCAGTAAAGAACTCAGTTAATTTTGTTTCATCAACAAAAGCTGTATCTCCTTTTAATAGATTATATTTGGCTGAGGGATTTACTTCTATATATTTTGCATTAGTAACGTCAATAATAGCTTTTATAAGTTTCTTACCCCAATTAATTTCCTCTCCATCTTTTGCTACCGGATTGATAATAATAAAACCAATTTTTTCACATTTGATCTTTTCTGCGGCAGAGATAACTAATTTGTAAGATGGCTCATCCAATAGATTTTTATGGCCTCCTTCCAAGGGTTCAGGGAAACAATCAGAGATCAGAATAATAAGATTTTTCATTCCAGGGATTTTGTATTGTTCTTTGGAGAAAATATTAATAGCAAGATTCAAGCCTTCTCCCAGGGGAGTTTGCCCTTTTGCCTCAATCTCATTGATAGTTCCGATAACCTGTTTTACATTCAAAGTCGGATAATGAAATATCTGAGCTATATCATCATTAAATGTAATCAAACCCAGTTTATCTCTAGAATTAGAAACATTAGATGTAATATGGGAAATGAATTTCTCTATATGAGGAATAACCCAGGAAATCGATTTGCTTGTATCCAGCACGAGCATAATATTATAGATAACATTCTCTTCATATTTAGGATACAGGAAATTTTTCGTTTGAATATTGAATTTTCTTTTTTTTAACGAGTAATTTCCATTTTGAATCGCATTAATGATTGTTGGTGTGATCGCGATATTACCTGATTGCTCTTTTGAATATCTTATAATTCTACCTTTGTCCGAGGAAAGATTATTTTTTCTGTGAACTGTATGTTTTGTCTTTTCTCTTTTGGCAAAACTCATCCTTACTTTCTGTAAATCTTTGGTGTCGATTGAAAACTTGTTCTTTTCTTCATCTTGTTTCAACAATTTATTATTTAAAACTGTTCGAAACTTTGGTAAATTCTTTATAGTTGTTGATTCGTTATATCGATTTTTCACCAATCCTAATATATGTCTCACTATTTCTTTAACAGATATTTGCTCATCAAACATGAACAATGATTTCCTTGGTCTTTCTGAAGGTAGAATTGTTATTTTATTATCTGGATCGGATAGAAGATGGAATATTTCTTTTAACATTATTAAATTCAATTCGCTATTATGATACCCATCAAACATCTTTAGCATTTCGAGCAGAAGTTTTTGTTGCTGTGGAGATAACCCGCTATCTTCCACAAATCTAATCGGGAGTTTAGGAATGTTGGACTCTAAATTTTCTGGACTTTGGGATTCGAGCCAGTTTACAGCATCTGCCAAAGCCCTTATTATTTTTTTTCTTGTTGGATCAATCCTCCTTGGCAGAAGAGATTTATTTCTTTATTAATAATTCCATTTTTTTTATCTGTTTCTGTGATAAAATCATCTTCTTTCAGGTTGTCGAAAAAAGCATCAATCTCCTCTTTAGTTAAGGGTTTAGAAAGTCCACCATCCCTTGTTCTATGCCCCAAGACGAATTTTGCAGCTTGTTTAACATGACGTAGTTCTACTTGATGTTTCATTTCGAAAGCTGCGTGGGTTCTTGCTGTTTTGATAATACCGATGTCAGCCCTATGTCCATCGACCTTATTTTCTGCACAGAATTTAACTACGAAATCATAAAACTCGGATTTTACTTCGATTTTTTCTAAAATTGTTCTGCTGAGTTTTATTAAATTTTTTAGGTTCTTTGTTTCTTGTTGGAATTGCTTTCTGAATTCTGTTGGATTCTTTTCATAAGCAAGATTTCGGTTAATAATCTCTCGTCTATAATCTACATTTGTAACAGAAGCGACTTCAACAGACAGTGAAAATCTGTCTAGAATCTGTGGCCGAAGTTCTCCTTCCTCTGGATTCATAGTTCCGATCAAAAGAAATTCTGATGGATGAGATATGGAAAATCCTCCTCGTTCGATTCGATTCCAACCCATTGCTGAAACATCAAGAATATCATCAACAATATGATCTGGAAGTAAATTCACTTCATCAATATACAGAATTTGACGATGTGCTTTCGCAAGCAAACCAGGAATAAATCGGTGTTTCCCTTCCTTTAAAAGCAATTCTACATCAACATTTCCAAGAAGCCTATCTTCTGTAATGCTCAAAGGAACTGGTATATTTGCAACTGCTTGAGAAATGGTTTTCATATTTTCTATAGAATAACTTTTCTGACAATCATCACACCAGTATTCCGGTTTTTGTGGATCACAATTGAATTTACAGTCTTTCAAAACTTCGATTTCCGGTATGATGTCTGTCATAGAATAAACGGCTGTACTCTTACCGGAACCTTTGACTCCTTTGATTAGTAGCCCACCAAGTTTGGGATTTATAATATTCAGGATTATACCAAGTAGAAGTTCTTCCTGTCCAACCATTGCAGTAAACGGAAAATAGTTTTTTCTCATTTTTACCTCACTAAATTATCATTTGTTAAATTTCCACTAATGGCGGCGTGCCACGTCATCTTGCCATGAACATTGGATTTGTTTTTCAAAT
>CAZSOM010000263.1:0-2968 GCA_964608295.1 uncultured Candidatus Cloacimonadota bacterium | reverse complement strand
AAGGATTGACCAGTAAAGGGAGGATTAACATTATTTCCCCAAGAAATCTCATCATAAAAATAAATGTCCACTCCACCAAACACTATTGTGTCATAAGATAAATTAATTATTAAAGAAGATTGCAAATCAAACTCGTCAACAACAAATACTTCATTTTCATTAAATGTAATACCATAATTGAAATGTGCAGTATCTGTAGAAGTAGCCAAATAACAACCGTCAAGATTATATATTTCATAAACTTGATAATAGTCATATATTTCAAGTGTCCAGTTATCATCTTCAAAAGATAACTCACTTATGCAAACAGGAATTATCGGATTTGCTAATAATATCCCAACAAGAATTAAATATAAAAAGATAATCAATTTCTTCATCATAACCTCCAAATTATTTCATGAGAAGCATTTTATTTACTGCCAACTCTTTGCCATTGGAGACAAGTTTGTAAAGATATACACCGGAAGGAACTTGTTTATTGTTGTTGTTTGTACCATTCCAGACAACACTAAATTTTGTTTCTCCTCGTCCTTCGATAAACTCAGGATGACACAAGCTCGGAGAAATTGTTTTAATTTTCTGACCTTTGGAATTGAAAATATGAATCTCAGTGTTCTCCGTGAACTTTGTGGTTAAATCAAAATTGATTGCTGTAGAAGGATTGAAGGGATTGGGGAAATTTGACAGGTTGTAATTTGATGGAGGAAGTTGAATTTCAGCATCATCAGAACTCACATAATTTTCAAAGATGAATTCGAAATAATATGTACTATCAGGCTCAATTGTTAATGTTGTATCTATAGATGCTAAAGCCGCTAGATGAATGTTGAAATCATAGTTTCTTCCAAGTAGAGTTGCAGTGAAAAATCCAGATTCATTTGTAAATATTTCTGTGTTGGGATTTGATAAGTTATTGTATTCTAATTGAACATTTGGTACAGGATTCAACAATGAATCGAAAATATATCCTGTGAAAATGGCGAACGAATTTACTGAAAAGGGATCATAACCAAATGTTGGTGGGGTTTCTTTTGCAAAAGCAAATCCAATATCTTCAAATCCTGGATCTCCGGAAGAATAGACAAATCGTGCTAGTGACTGCCCCGTCAGTGGAGCATTAACAAAGTCGCCAAACCAAATTTCATCAATTAAACCACCTGAAGAACTATCAAATATGATATAATCACCCTCGTGATTAAAAATAAATGGTGTTTGAACATCATTTTCAGTAACAACAAATACTCCATTTTCATTACATGTAATCCCATCATTGAAATAAGATGTACAAGTACAAGTTTCAATACTACACCCATTTAAATTATCAATACCAAATTGATAATAATCAAAAATTTCCATTGTCCATGTACTTTCATCAAAAGTGAATTCACTAATACAAGCTGGCATGATCGGATTCGCAAACAAGATTCCTATAAAAATGATAAATAAAAAGGTAATTAATTTCTTCATCATAACCTCCTGATCAGTTGAAGAATAAATCAAATTTTATGTATTCTACTTTTCACTTAGTTGATTGTAGTTAAACTAAATATAAAAGATTACAAGTCAATTAAAAAGTATGTTTCTCATCTTTTCATTTACAAAATTTATTACTAATTTCCATTTGTCGTATGAAAAAAATATGCAGGAGGAAGTATGGAATTTCAAAAAGAACTAAGTAAAATCTGTGAGAAATATCCCCAATTGAAACTCAATTTTAACTACAAAATCTGGGAAACTGATTTCTTACGATTTTATCAGAGTCAGATCAATTATAACATTTCCAAAACATCAATTTCTCTTTCTACAACGATCTACAAGGGAAAGAAATCATACAGCTTTTCGTTAAAAGATCCTACAAAGAAAATCCTTCAAAGTAAAATTGATGATGTATTGGAATTAATCGATCAATTACCTGAAGATCCAGATTTTGTTGATCTTGAAGATGATTTGAATAAGACTGCTGAAAAAGAGAAGACAAATAACATTAAAAAAATAACTCTTGATAAAAAGATTGATATTTTGGAAGGATTTTCAAAAGCTGTAGAGCCTTATGATTTCAAGATCTACGGTACATTTATTTGTAACTACCGAACACTTTACATTGTAAATAGTAACGGACTAGACAAACATGAGATAAGTTCTCCTATTTATCTGGAATGTAAAGCCGTGAATCAGAAGAATGAAGTTACAGTTCTGGAAGCATTTGGTGGAGAAAATTTCGATCATTTCGATAAAGCTGAGTTTGCTTCCAATTTAACAAAGAAAGCAAAAGCTGCTACTGCTGAGGTTGTTGATGTTGATGCAGGAGAATATGAAGTGGTTCTTGCACCGCGTTGTATTGGTGAATATTTGATGTATCTGGAAAGCAGTATCAATTTGAGCAGCCTGGATTCCAAACAAAGTTATTTTGAAGGAAAACTTAATTCGCAGGTTTTCCCGGGAAATATCACGATCACAGATAATCCTCAACATCCTGAACTGATAAATTTTGATTATAACAATGATGGACATGTTTACAAGAAATTACCGGTTATCGAGAAAGGTGTATTCAAAAATTTCTTTGTTGATAATTACTATGGTCGTAAATTGAATATGGAAACAAACGGCGCAAACGGTGGTGCTCTTGTAATGGATACAGGTGATAAAACCCTGGATGAAATGATTGGTTCAGTTAAGAAGGGACTCTATATTTCCAGTTTGCATTATATGAACTTCATCAATCAACGTGAAACTTCACTTACTGGTTTAACAAGAGACGGAACATTCTTAATCGAAGATGGAAAAATAACCAAAGTAGTTAACAACCTGCGTTTTACAGAAAATATTTCCAATATTATTAATAACATTACTGAAATTGAAAATAGATCATTTACAATTCCATATTCAAGTAATTACGGGGAGTTTGGAATTTATAGTGCCAGAATGCCGCATGTGAAAGTTAGTGGATTCAAGATCAGTTCATCAACGA
>CAZSOM010000262.1:0-2981 GCA_964608295.1 uncultured Candidatus Cloacimonadota bacterium | reverse complement strand
GAGCAGATGGATACATAAAACCAGAAGTAGACGCAGCATCTGTATAAGCAATGATTTTCCCATTAATATCTTCTAAACTATTGATGTTACTATTTGTTCGAGCAATGAACTGCCCTTTATATTTATCCAATCCCTTTCGTACTGCTGTTAAAGCTACTTCAGCTCCAAATTTCTGATTTGCCAGAACGTAGGCAAAAGTTGCCAGCCAGGCAATATCTGTCTCATTGGTTCCCATAGCTTCGATAACAGATGCATAACTGGTTGGAACTGCTACCTTGAAATGATAACCTGTTTTTTCGGTGATAAAATCTGCAACTTCTTTGCCGCTGGTAACTATTTTTCCGGCTTCCATAGATGGTACAAAATACATCTTGATCGGATTCTTTTTGGTTCCCAACTCTGCTTGTTCACCACAACTTATTGTTAGCAAAACTACAAAAAGTAATAATACTTTAATTATTCTCATTTTATATCTCCTTTTATATAATTATTTCTTTCAATTCCGAAAGATCATTAATTTCAAATTTCGGAACTATTCCAGTATCATTATTGTATTTATTTGGATTGAACCAACACGTGTCAATTCCAAAATCATTTCCCCCTTTGATATCTGATGATAAACTATCTCCAATTATTATTGCAGACTCTTTGTAGGAAAGCTTTTGGAAGATATGCTGAAAAAATTCTGGATTGGGTTTTGGATGTCCAATCTCTTCAGAAATGAAGATATGCTGGAAATACTTTGCTAATTCTGATCCCGCAAAGCGGGGATTTTGCACATCAGCAAGTCCATTTGTGGCAAGGGCAAGTTCACATTTTCCATTTAGAAAACTGATAATTTCTTTTGCTCCCGGTAAGAGATGAGTCCCTTCAGAAAGACGTTTCAAATAGACAGGGCTAAATATTAAGGGATCGAGTTGAATATTCTCTTTAGCAAAAAACCTGCGAAATCGTTCAATTCGCAGTTCTTCGGAAGTTATTCTCTTTAGTTCAAAATCTCGCCAGATCGCTGAATTGATGATTTCATATTCTTTGTGTAATCTTTGTAGATCATTTTCAATTCCAAACTGATTAAATGTCTTTTCAAAAGCTTCTCTTTCCGCAGTTTCAAAATCAAAAAGAGTTCCATCCACATCGAACAAGACTAACTTATATTTCATTAGAATATTTTTTATTTCAAAAGCATCATTTTGTTTTTAGCAGCTATTTTCCCATTAATATCTAACTGATAGAAATAGATTCCACTGGAAACAGGTTTTTTTGTTTGATCTGTTCCATCCCACATAACCTTATAAACTCCTCGTCCTTCGACAAGCTCAGGATGACTCAAGCTCGGAGTAAGATATTTAACTCTTTGTCCTTTTATGTTGTAAATTATCAACTCAGTGTTCTCCGTGATCTCTGTGGTTAAATTGAAAGAAATCGTTGTAGTGGGATTAAATGGATTGGGATAATTTGATATATTAATCCCATTTTGTGGAATCAGATCGTATTCTATTTCGGAGTTTTCAATTTCCACGTTTACAGCATTTGTGGGTAAAGATTCCCCAGAGTCATAAACAGCGGAGACAGTATAGCTGTAATACCCGTCGATCAAATCAAGGTCAAAATATTCTTCTGTTAATACACTTTGCACAATAATTCCATTCCGATAGACATTATAAGCCAAGAGCTCCTCAGTCGGAAGATCAGGTTCCTCCCAGGTGAGGTGAACATCATTCCCATTGATCACAAGAGCTTGAGGATTCTGTGGTGATGGTGGAATATTTGGATCTGTCGTAAGTTCACACGAAACATAAGTTATCTCATTTTCGATTACATTGATATTAGCTTCTGTGAAAGGTAGAAATCCTAGTGCGTAAACCATGATATCCCTGTTGCCAACAGGAATATTATTTAGAGTAAAATATCCCTCATCATCGGACATCGTATTTCCATATTGGCTCATTACCTGAGCAAAAACAATTGGTTCACCATTATCTACATCAATAACATTTCCATCAATCGCACCATAGACAACTGAATTACCAGTAATCACCAGGTTATCAATATTCCAACCACTAAATTGCCAGGAACCATCCGTAGCACCAATAGAAAACCTGATACGAACATTACTACTCAGATCAGCAATCTCTGAAATATCAAAATTTATACTGCTCCAGGAATCTTCTGCTATTTGTGCGGTATTTGTCCAGATCTCGATCCAGGTTGTCCCGTCATCATTACTCACACTAATGTAAGCATGATCGTAAGCAGGCTGTTCTACATTCAACCACTTCATGAAGCTAAGTTCTATTTCTACAAATTCGCTACAATCAATAGCAGGTGAAATAGCAAAATATTCATGAGTGCCGAGGTCTGTTTCGTAATCACCTAAACTTGCACCAAGACCGGTGAGATCAACACCCAGCACATAACTTCCAGCAAAAGCAGAATCTGGATCAGCATTCCCATACTCTCCACCTAATCCTTGTGGTGAATCAATTTCAAATTCTCCATTCAATATCCAACCTGTCAATTCTTCAAAATCATCTTCCCATATGTCTACGGCAAAAACTAATGTGATGGAAATCAAGAATAATAAAATTAAGTTTTTTTTCATTAATAGCTCCAATCTATTTCAACAACAGCATTTTATTGATCAGTAAATTAGAATCATTAATTTCTAATTTATAGAAGTAAACTCCCGAAGAAACACGCTTGTTATTATTATTTGTTCCATTCCAAACAACTGTGTGTTGACCACTTACTTGAGTTTCATCAACCAATGTTTTTACTTTTTGACCTTTAATATTGTAAATGCTTAACTCAACTTTTCCTTCTGCTGGAATATTGTAATTGATATTAGTTTCGGGATTAAATGGATTTGGATAGTTCTGCATTCTAAATGTATTTTGAACAACTGTATTATCTGCTGTGGAATAATCATTGTCAGAAATTAGAATTGAAATTGATAGAAGAGTATCAGCAGGAATATATTC
>CAZSOM010000261.1:0-2987 GCA_964608295.1 uncultured Candidatus Cloacimonadota bacterium | reverse complement strand
TTGAAGTTATATGAGAATTATTTTCAGAAGTTAGCTAAAGTGAAAAATATGAAAGCAGATGCAAACTTGGAGAAACCGGCTTCTTCCATTGCAGCAGTTGTGCAGAACATGGAGGTTTATCTTCCTTTGGAAGGATTGGTCGATCTTGATGGTGAAAGAGAGAAATTTACAAAACAGCTTGTCAAATTAGAAAAGGAATTAAAAATAATTTCAGGTAAATTGAATAACGTAAAATTTATTGCCAATGCTCCTGATGACATCGTTCAAAAAGAGAAAGAGAAGTTTACAGAAATTGAAACGAAAGTGAAAAAAACCAAAGAACTTATGGATGGACTACTATAAATTAGCGCATAAATTACTTTGGTAAAATATTTTAATAAAAAAAAGGAGTGTATTATGTTTTTGAAAAAATTAGTGGTATTAATTAGTGTTGTCGGTTTGATCATTATTAGTTGTTCCGACTCAACATCACCAGATGTTGAATTAAATCAACCTACAGAATTTATTATTAATCAGCAAAATTTGACACAATTTCAGCTAAATTGGCAGGATAATAGTAAGCATGAAGAAGGTTACAAAATTGAAAGAGAATTTGATGAGGATGGAAACTGGGAAATTATTGCTGAACTTGATGAAAATGAAAATGAATATTTAGATGATATAGGGCTATCAAGGGAAGTTTGGCTAAAAGTAAAATATAGAGTTTATTCTTATGATGGAGATGATACATCTGATTTTGCAGAAGTGGAATCGCTTATCAATTTTGCAGTTCCTTCTCAATTAACAGCTTCATATACAAACTCAGTTCTCCTGGAATGGGTAGATAATTCTGAAGGTGAAGAAGGATTCAAGATCGAACGTAAAACTGGAAGTGAAGAATTCGAAGTGCTTATATCAGTTGGGGATAACGATACATTGTATAATGATTTAACTATTGAAGAAGATGAAACTTATTATTATAGAGTAATAGCTTTTAATGGAATTCTTGATTCTGCTCCTTCAAATATTGTAGAGGTAACTACAACATCAAACTCTCTTACAGCAAATTTCAGTGCAACCCCACTTTCAGGAAACACTCCACTTGTTGTTTCCTTTACAGATCTATCTACAGGTGAGCCAATATCCTGGAGATGGGATTTTGGAAATGGAGAAACAGCTAACGAATCGGATCCAATCGTTACATTTAGCGAAGTTGGGCTTTATACTATAGCTTTAACTGTGTCATCTGGAGCTGAATCTTCTACAGAAACTAAAACAGATTATATTGCTGTAGAAATACCTGGTTTAACTGCAAATTTCTCAGCTAACTTACTTAGTGGTATTGCACCTTTGAATGTGTCATTCACCGATCTATCTACTGGAAATCCAACTTCTTGGGAATGGGATTTTGAAAACGATGGTACAATAGACTCATATGATCAGAATCCAACATTTACATATATCACACCTGATGTATATACAATAAGTTTAAAAGTATCAGATGGAGTAAATCAAGAGATAGAGACTAAAACAGATTATCTAGAGGTTTTAGACAACTCAAGTTTAACTCTGTTTGAAAACTTTGAAGGAACATTCCCACCCGCTGGCTGGCTGAAGCTTAGTCCTGATGGTGGATCTGGATGGGATTCTTTAGAAACAGGAACAACACCACTTCCTGGTTGGACAGGTGGTGAAGCTTCAGCATGTCCGGGTGGTGGATTATTCCAAGCTTTTGCTACATGGACTACCGGAGGTCCTGCAAGTAATGATCAGTGGATAATATCACCGCAAATAACAATTCAAGATGGTGATGTACTTGATTTCTGGATGGCTTATTATTTTGATTCATATACTGATCATTTAGATATTCTCATTTCCACAACAGTTCAAGATGATGTAAATGCTTTTGATGTTGTAGTAGATGAAATTGAAATACCTGTTGGCAGCCCTACCGATTGGACTCAATATATGTATAATCTTGTAGATTTTGTATCTGCCGGAACTCAAGTATATATTGCCTTCAGAGAAGTTGTTGCAGACAATTTTAATGATGGAAGTGCTATTGGTATTGATAATATTCAAGTAGGATCTAATGTGGTTCGAAACTTACCTGTGCATATTCCAAAATCAGGTAGTGCTACCAAAATTATTAATAATAATTGAAATTTAAACGAAACTAGATATTACAGTTTCATTGCTTGATGGACTTAATTAGGAGGAATCATGGTTGAAGAAAAAAATAACGAAACACCAGTAGAAGAGGTTGAAGGAACTGTTGAACAAGAAGAGATTTTTACAAAAGATCATAAACAACTCAAATTTTATGGGAAGCTGAGAAAGAAGCTCCAGAAGTTAGCATCTGAAAAAGGTGGAGAGAAAGCCGGAGTTTTTACTGAATATATCCTCGCACTACCAGATTTCTTTGTGCTGTTATGCAGGTTAGCAATAGATAAACGTGTAAGCAATAAACAGAAACTACTGGTTGGAGGAATAATTGCCTATGTAATTTCACCAATTGACTGGTTGTTTATGGATTGAATATCATCTTGAACGAAGTAGATAAACAAGTTCTTATTGATAATTGGAATGGGGAAGAGGATATTCTAAAACTCCTCCAGAAGGTTACTTATGTTGCTGAAAATTTCTTAGATAAAAATATCCTTAGAAAGATCAAAGGCTGGATAGGTAAGATAAACTAAATATGAGATTACTATTAGCAACTCGCAATAAAGATAAAGTAATTGAGATTAAAGATATCTTGAAAGATATGGATATAGAAATTGTTTCAGCTTCTCAGTTCCCGAACATGCCTGATGTAGTTGAGGATAAAGACACAATAAAAGGAAACTCGATTAAGAAAGCCACTGAATGTGCAAAATATTCCAACCTTCTAACAATTGCTGATGACACAGGTTTATTCGTTGATGTACTAGATGGAAAACCGGGAGTTAATACAGCTCGTTTTGCTGGTGAGAATTGTTCTTACAAAGATAACCGTGATAAAATGT
>CAZSOM010000260.1:0-3005 GCA_964608295.1 uncultured Candidatus Cloacimonadota bacterium | reverse complement strand
TTTTCCATCTCTTCAATAATTAGTTTTTTTGCCTTTTCCAGTTTGTCTTTTTTTATCTCAAAGACCAGCTCATCGTGAACCTGGATTATCATTTTTATATCAGGATTATGCTTGATCTTTTCATGCAAAGAGATCATGGCAACTTTGATAATATCAGCAGCACTTCCCTGGATCGGCATATTAGTTGCTACACGCTTGGCTCCTTCTACCAGCATCTTGTTATTGCTGTACAGATCTGGAAGATAAAGTTTTCTGCCGTAAATTGTAGAAACAAATCCATCAATTATTGCCTGCTGAATGCCAGCATGTAGATACTCTTTAATTGTAGGAAATTTATTGAAATAATTTTCCACGAATTCTTTTGCTTCCTGCCTTGAAATATCAAGTTCCTGTGAAATCCTGAATGAGCCCATGCCATACATTAGCCCAAAGTTGATAATTTTCGCATATCTCCGCTGATCTGGTGTAACATCATCTTTAGAAACATCAAAAATAATGCAGGCTGTTTCACGATGGATATCCTGTTTATTATTGAAAGCAGTTATCATCTTCTCATCTTTGGAAAGAATGGCTAAAATCCGTAATTCGATTTGAGAATAATCTGCTGCCAGCATCACATGTTCATCATCACTCACACAAAATGCTTTTCTTATTTCACGTCCCATCTCGGTTCGTATGGGAATGTTTTGCATATTCGGGTTGGAAGATGAAAGCCTTCCGGTGGAAGCAACTGTCTGATTGAATGAGGAATGTACTCTACCGGACTGCGGATTGATCAGTTCAGGAAGAGCTGAAACATAGGTTGATTCCAATTTTGAGATCTGCCTGTAATCAATCAAAAGTCGGGCAATTTCATGCTCTTTTGCCAATGATTCCAGAACTGTAATGTTTGTAGAAAATCCAGTTTTTGTCTTCTTTACAGATTTGATTCCCAGGTCTTCAAACAGAACTTTAGATAATTGTTGAGGTGAGTTCAAATTGAATTGTGAACCTGCTATTTCAAAGATCTCTTGCGTCAGTTCTCCCAGTTTTTTCTGATTCCGTTTTGAAAATTTTGCTAATATTTTTTTATTAATGAAAACACCATTTTTCTCCATATCAGCTAAAACATAGATCAAGGGTAATTCAATAGTTTGGAACAATTCATAAAGTTCATTTTTCTTTAGCTCTGCTAAGTAGACATTGTATAATTTGAATGTTATGTAAGCATCTTCAGCAGCATATTTTGCAGCTTGATCGGTTGGAACCAGATCAAAAGTGATCTGCTTTTTCCCTTTGCCAATAAGCTCTGAAATCGGAATCATTTCATGAGCAAATTCTTTAATAGCACAATTTGCCAGGGAATGCCTGGAAGTTGGATTTATCAGGTAATGTGCTATCATTGTATCGAATATATTCTCCTCAATCTTCCAACCAGCATTTTCCAAAACTGTCAGGTCATATTTAGAATTATGAGCAACCAGTGTTTTGCCTTTCAATGTCTTTTTTAATTGAGTCAAAACTTCTACCATATCAAGATTCTGTGCCATCTGATGATTGAGAGGAATGTAATAACTCTTGCTTACATCCACACAGATAGAGATCCCAACCAGCTCAGCTTGATGCGGATTGGTGGAGGTTGTTTCTGTATCAATTGCCACGATTTCTGCTGATTCTATTGAAGATAGCAATTGAGTAAAACTCTCTTTTGTATCCGTGAGAATTGTTTGATATTTCAAGTCTGTTTCGTCTTCATCAAAATTAAATTCATTGTTAAAACTGAGAATCTCTTTTGCTTCCGGTTCAGTTTCTGTTTTGGAAGCAAGTCTTTTTAACTTTTTGGCAATTGATGATAGTTCAAAACTATTTAAAAGTTCGATGCCATTCAGCAATTTACTCTTATCAAAAATAAGATTCTCATCAGGTATTTTAATCGGAACATCACGAATAATCGTTACTAATTTCCTTGAAAGATAGGCATCATCTTTGTTCTCAGTCAGCTTTTCAAGAATTCCTTTTGCTTTAATCTTATCCAGATTCTCATAAATTCCATCCAGAGTTTCGAACTCATTTAATAATTTGGCTGCACCTTTGGGTCCGATTCCTTTTACTCCGGGAATATTATCCGCACTGTCACCACAAATTGCCAGGTAATCAATAAATTGTTTTGGACTAATCCCATATTTTTCAATGATGCTGTCTTCGTTCAAATGTATATCTTTTTTCGGGTCGTACAGTGTTACTTCATCATCCACAAGTTGGGCAAAATCCTTATCACCGGAAACGATAATTACATCATGCTTTTCTTTATATTTCTCTGCGAGCGTTGCCAGCACATCATCAGCTTCATATCCTGCTAAAGAGATATCCTGTAATCCAATTGCCGCAAAGAATTCCCTGATCGGTTCAACCTGTTGATAAAGTTCATCCGGTGCAGGAGGTCTATTCGCTTTATAAGTATCTGTAATCTCATAGCGGAAGGTTTTCTCCCTTCTGTCAAAAGAGATGGCAATGTGTTCCGGCTTGAAATCTTCCAATAATTTTATAAATGAATTTATCGTACCAAAAATTGCACTTGTATTCTGCCCCTTACTATTATAAAGTGGGTTGCGGATAAAAGCAAAAAAAGCTCTGTAAATGAAAGCTGTTCCATCGATCAAATATAATTTTTTTCTCATAATTTTCTCCTGAATCAAAAACACTTTGAAATTAACTAATAAACGTGCAAGTATAATTTTAGCTTGACCTTTGGATAATATTAATTAGCGTTAGAAATCATGATATGATCGGACAAAATAAAAACGGAGAATGCTTATGGTATGTTTTATTGTTACTTTTTTGTCAATTTCCCGTGATGAGTTTATTGAGTATCCTATTTATCATTACTATAATCGAGGACTTTTCTAATGATAAATGCTATTATTTGGGATTATGATGGAACACTGGTTGATACGCATATCAAGAATTTGAATGTTACCAGGAAGATCATTAAACAAATTACAGGAAAGGAACCAATAAATATCCCT
>CAZSOM010000259.1:0-3036 GCA_964608295.1 uncultured Candidatus Cloacimonadota bacterium | reverse complement strand
ATATTGTTACTTTTTTACACATTCTCTTCCTCCGAGTTTTTTAATAATTTTGGAAGTAAATCTGGGAATTGAAAAAAAGGTGTCAACTTATAATAAAATGTAATAATTTATTTATGTAATACTATATAATAATCGTAAAATTGAAATTTAAATGAAGTTAATATTTTCTAAAATAATTTAAGTAGAATTAAATGATTTCAGCTTACCAATTTCTTTTTCTTTAACCACAATTGAGATAGTATTATACCGCTTAGCATCAACAAACAACCGAGTAATGTATTAGAATTGAGAGATTCATGTAAGATCAATATTCCACCCATAACTGCAAACACAGCTTCCAAACTCAAGATGATTGCTGCATGAGTAGGATGTGCCTTCCTTTGTGCAATAATTTGTAATGTAAAACCAATACCAACTGAGATCAATCCTCCATATATTAATGGAATAATAGCCTTGAATATTCCAGAAAACTGCGGTTCTTCAAAGGTAAACATACCGATCGAACACAATAGTGAAGTAACAAGGAATTGAATAAAGGCTATAATTAAAGGATCTGATCTCTTTGTAAATTGATCTATCAGCAAAACATGTATGGCCCAAAAAAATGCACTTATAAAAACTAACAAATTCCCATAATTTATATTAATATCATTACTCGAGCTTAATAAGTACATACCGGCAACAGCTAAAATAGCACCTAACCATGTTCCCATGTTTGTCTTTCTTCCAAAGATCAAACCAATAATCGGTACTAAGATTACATAAAGTCCTGTAATAAATCCGGCATTGCCAGCTGTAGTATAGACTATTCCAAATTGTTGTAAAGATGAACCGGCAAATAGGACTAATCCAAGAATTATTCCTGACTTTATATTTGTTTTATTAAGTAAATTAGAAGATGATTTTTTTTTAACAAAAGGAATTAAAAAAAATCCACCTAATGCAAATCTAATTGCGTTGTAGGTGAAAGGACCAATAAACTGCATGCCAGCTCTTTGAGCAACAAAAGCAAATCCCCAGATCATTGCTGAGAGAAGTAGTAAAATATCAGTTTTTGATCTATTCATGTATTCTGAACTATCTAATTTAATGAAATCATTATTTCACATCTTTTTGCTTAAACAAGATGAAGGAATAAAGAACAGGGTATAAAACTATTATTATGAATAATATGAACATAGCAGTTATAGCGATTGGGTTGTTTCCCCAGATAGCTGGAATAAAAAGCATTAAAAATCCACCGATAACAAAACATATTCCACCGATTTTGTGAGTTTTACGCCAGACAGGTTCTGAGGAAAGTGTCCAGGGTGTCCGTATCCCGATGAAAAAACTTGAAGGCATTTTTGGCAGAAGATTTCCGAGTAGAATGAACATAAAACCGATCACGTAGTAAATGAAACACCCATTTGCAGAAACTAATTCTGCTCCGATAAGTAAGGTGTAGATATGAATTACTGCGAAGAAAAAAATTATGATATTAGTTACCATGGGAACCATCTGGGAAAATCTTTCAGGAGCTTTTCGGTAGCGAGTAGAGATGAAAGGCAGAGCCACCATAAAAATAAATAGAAGTGCGTTAATTCCAGCAAAAAGAAGAACTGCTGTCCATTTTCCGGTGTAACCGTCTATTTCACCACGGATATTCCAGTGACTTGGGATTCTGGCATCAGCTGCAATAAATGAGCTTATGTAGAGTGCTGATACGATCTGTAAAATTATAATGATTATACTCAACCAAAATTTCTTACTCATCTTTTTCCTCCTTTTTTACAAAAATAGCTATCATATACGAAAGTAAGTCTTCCAGAACACTTGTATTAAGAAAATATATTATGAATTGTCCATCCTTTTCCGACTGGATGAGATCTGCATTCTTCAACGTCTTCAAGTGCTCACTGATTGTAGGTTTAGAAACGTTAAAATGCCCTGCAATTTCACCCGCAGTCATCTCCTTGGTCTTCAATAAATCAATTATTTTCCGTCTGGTCTTGTCCGCCAGAGCTTTAAAAACTCTATCGTTTATCATATTCTTTCCTATTTAGACATTTAACTAAATATCGTACAGTGTCTAATATGTCAATTTTTTTAAGCTTTCAATATACGTATGGATTTTATCTGAGTTCGACGATAAAAAAAGTTGACACTAGTTCAACAAAAATGCTCTTCATTCTAAAAAGGAAAAAGCATGAAATATAAATTAATAATATTTGATTTTGACGGAACATTGGCAGACTCATTACCATGGTTCATTAAAATGATGAATGTGGTAACAGAGAAATTCAATTTAAAAAAGATCGAGAAAGAAGAAATTTCTGAATTAAGAAAATTGGATTCTTTAAGTTTCTTGAAACATCTGAATGTACCTCTTTACAAACTGCCGAGAATTTCAACCTTTATGCGCAATATGATGACTGATAATATTGAAGAGATAAAGTTGATTTCAGGCATAGAAGATCTACTGCATAAATTAAAAGAAACCGGTTACAAGCTTGCTGTGGTCAGCACAAATAACAAAACGAATATCATAAAAGTTTTGGGAGAAGAATTGTTTGCTTTGAATGATCATTTTGTGGCAGGTGTCTCCCTTTTTGGTAAAGAATCAAAATTGAAAAAAGTACTAAAATTAAGTGGAATTGATAAAAAAGATGCAATTTATATCGGAGATGAACTTCGTGATATCCATGCTTCCAAGAAGGTCGGTTTAGCATGCGGAGCAGTAACCTGGGGAGTGAATGATGCAGATGCTCTGGCAGCCCTGGAACCTGATGAAATTTATTATGATATAGATCAGATCTTAAAGAGTGTCTAATCCATAATTAAATTGATAAAGATAAAATATTTCATACTAATTTTATTAACATCCATTTGAGAGTCATCCTGAGCGGAGTCGAAGGATAAGTATACTTTTCACAATTATTAATTCACCCTAAAGTTTTTCTATTATTGACATTTAAAACCAAAAAAAAAGATGGTCCCAACAGTAGGAGGTAAGTTTATGGATATTGAAAAGATTCTACTTACAGAATGCATTGA
>CAZSOM010000258.1:0-3039 GCA_964608295.1 uncultured Candidatus Cloacimonadota bacterium | reverse complement strand
TTATAGAAAATCCTGTTTGACTGGCTTTTGTAATATCTCTGGCAGAAGAACCATGACCCCATCCCCAGAAAAACTGATTTTCATTTACACATTTTATAATTGTTTCGCGCATGATAACCATGTGTTGATATCTATCAATAAACACTTTTAGGGCATTTCTGCCAGAAGCTGTCTGGTATTCTTTTTTTTGTTTTTTAAGTTTTTTTACAATTAGAGAAAATTCATTGTTACTGAATTCAGCACTAGTCTTCATTGAATCATGTTCTATTTTTGCCTGCTCAGTTTCAGTTTTGACAAGCTGTGCTTTAGCAAGTCTTTCGCGTTCAAGACGCTCTTGTTCTTCTGTTATCTTTGCGCATTCAAGATCTACCTTGCGTTGTTTTTCAACTTTTGCTTTGTGTGTTTTTACCATTTCGGATATTTCGGCATAATCATCTTTAATGGCTCGGTAGAGATTAAATGCGCTGGCTTTGTAAAGTTCACAGTTTTTAGACATTATCTGCAAAGCCGTTTCAAGTTTTTTTGAATCTTTGGATTTTTGAGTTTTTTGTGCAGTTGAGTTTGCCAATTTAGCATTTTTATGAGTCTGATTCATACGTAGATTTATTGCCTGCAGCTTTCGAAGATTTATAATAGCATTATGAGCTTTAAGGTTTATTGCAGGGATGTTCTGATCCTGCAGGTCTGATACTTTAAGAATCAATTCTTCTGGATCAAGGACACTGTTGTCTTCTGCAGGTTCCTGTTCTTTTTTAACCGCATCAGAATCGTCGTTATTGCTTTCTTCAGCCTTCAGATCTTCTTTTTTTTCTATTTCTTCAGAGGCTGCTTCTTTTTCATTTATTTCCCCCTCTTCATCTCCTTTATCGGTCTTTTCTTTTGAAGTTTCCTCTGTCACTTCTTCCGCTTCTTCCGCTTCATTTGGTGCTTCTTCTATTTCTTCGGCCGCTTTTTCCGCTTCATTTGGTGCATCTTCTGTTTCTTCGGCCACCTCTTCGGATTCTTCAGGTGTCTCTTCTGTATTTGAGAGAGATTGAAATGTGAATTCCTGATCGGTAATTAAAAAAACTGCATTTGTTATGGTTGTTTCAAAATCTTCAACTTTGGGGGTAATTTTAGCAACTTTTTCAACGTTTTCAATTATTTGGTTGTAGAGTTCTGCTGATTTTTCTTTTGCATTTTTATTCGCAAAAAATTCAATGCGTTTTCTTTTGATCTCTTTTGTATGCTCAACAAAGAAGTATGATCCCGTGCCCACTGCTATTAACGCCAAAGCAATTAAAGATATAATTACAACTATTTTGATTACTTTTTTGGGTATAGGATTATTTACTTCATTACTTATAGGTTCTGGATCGGATTTTTCTACTTTTTTAAAAGTTTTACTTTTAGCACTATTTTGTGCGTTGAAAACTGGATTTGCAGTATTTTTATGGATTACTATTTTTTTATTATTTTTTTGTACCGATATTTTATCTGAACTATCCGGGACTACCGGTGTGGTTTTTTTGATATTTTTCTTTTTTTTGAACCTTATTTGTTTGCCACCCAGTCTTGCGGTTTTCAAACCGCTACTTTTTAGTTCATTTACTGCTTTGAGCATATCGCTGATTAGGGATTTATATGTTGGGTAGCGCGCAGTTCGTTCTGTTGCAAGCATTCGCGTAACAATTTGAACAACTATGTCCGGCATATCGGGACATGTTTCTTTGAGATCGGGTGGGGGGTTGACCAAGCGGGCTTTGACGACATCAATGGGAGTCTTCCCTTCAAATGGAGGCTTTCCTGCAAGAATATGGTAGAGAGTTGCACCAAGACTATATATGTCCGCCCTGGCATCAATCTTTTGGCGACGAATCTTTTCTGGTGCAATGTAGTATGGCGTGCCCCAAATTCCCTTTTCCGCTGCAGCGTGGGCAACCGTGGCCAAACCAAAATCAACAATTTTGGCTCTTCCATTTTTGTCTAGCAGGATGTTCTCAGGTTTGATATCTCCATGGACAATTCCAGCCTCATCGGCTGCACTCAAACCTTGAGCAACTTCATAACAAATTCTCACAGCCAGAGCAGGAGATATGCCGCCATCTTCTTCCATCATTTCATCAACATGTTTTCCAACAATCAGTTCCATGACAATGTATGGTTGTCCCTTTTCCTGTCCGAATGAGTAAATTTGCGAAATGTTGGGGTGGTTAAGTTTTGCAATCGCCTGAGCTTCACGTCGGAATGTTTCAATAAACTCAGGATCATTCCCAAGTTTTTGCAACATAACTTTAATTGCAACAGAACGTCCAAGGCTTTCGTCTTTGGCATAATAAACTCCACCCATGCCCCCTGTCCCCAATAATTTTAGAAGCAAAAAGTTGCCGAGACGAGCGGGTACATGTTCTATTGCTTGGCACTCTGGACACTCTATTTTCGTGAATGCTTTCAATCCTTTGACATCTATTAGACAGTTGCATTTTGAACAGTTAAAACTAGCTACTGGATCTGTAAGAATATTGATTGCTGGAATGTTTGCATCAGATTCTACAGAAATTGTATCAGATTGATTTTGGTTGTCGTTCATATACAAACCATAGTAGTCAATTAAAGGTGTATGTCTATACGAAAATATGGAATTGGCTTAAATAATGGAAATATTTCCATATAGAACTGTTCTAGGCCAAGTTGTCTTTTGATATATTGTATCACCACCTGCTGCTGTATCCCCGTGAGCGGTTGATCTTTATTCCAGGTGTGTCATATCCAACAGAAAGCCCGCCTGTTTGCAACTGGTAATATGGTCCGCATCTCAAGTAGTGTTGCTGCATATAAAATTGTGATCGCATTAAATCTTGAGCATCTTCGCGTGCGGCTGATTCTCTCCAGCGAGCACGTAGCTCTTCCATTTTTGCATCATTAATGCGTTGCTCGAGCTCGACAATCTTATTTTGCTGTTCCATTTCATCAATTTCTTTTTCCATTTCGTCAAGAGCCGGCAACAGTAGGTCGGTTATGTCAATATCAGGATAGTTGCTTCTGAAGTTTTTGAGAATT
>CAZSOM010000257.1:0-3044 GCA_964608295.1 uncultured Candidatus Cloacimonadota bacterium | reverse complement strand
TCATTTTTTTGCTTTTTGCAACTTCGATTCACAAATGAAATACCCAGCAAGATTGACAATCATTTTTTTCCATTGACGTAGTAAAGTCTCTGGAAAAATTTCAATTTTTAAGTTCCAAATTTCATTAGGAGGTATGTAGTGTCAAAAAAGAGAAATAAAGTTTTAAAAATATTATTTTGGATTGTATGTATAATTATTGTGCTGGTGATCATTTTACAATTGGTAATATCCAGTATCGTTACCAAAAAAGCAAATGATTTTCTGGCAGATAAGGCTAAGATCGGCAGGATCAATATAAACCTGCTTGAAGGTTCAGTAAGCGTTAAAAAGGTAGTAGTCTCCCAACCTGAAGGATTTGGTGAACCAAACCTTATACAACTTGGAACACTATCTGCAAGAGTGCGTTATCTTCCTATTTTGCAGAAAAAGATAGTTGTAAGTTATGTGAATATCTCTGATGTTAAAGCAGATATTCAGAAGATAGGTGATGAGATTAACCTGCAGAAAGTAGTGGATGAATTAACCGCTTCAGCTGGAGCAAATAGCGGGACAACTGAAAATAAACCTAGCTTTGAGATCTATGTAAAAAAGGTGAATCTGAATAATATTGCCTTAAAATATACAGAAGTGAATGACAGCCTGGGAACACAACAGGTGATACTGGAAGGTATCAACTCTCAAATAAGAAAGATCCGAAGTTTGGGAACCAGAAACTTGATTGATCAAGTTACTCTTGCTGTTGATAAGACAATAGTTAATATTCTTGATACTGAAGAAAATAAAACTCAACTTGAAGTGAATAATTTTACAACGAAAACAGAAAACCTTGTTGCAGATTCCACCTTCCTGCAAATTCCAACCTTGCTTGTTTCATATGATTCTCTATTCCTTTCGGCTGCCAAGGATGATGAGATTACTGAAGTTTCTATGCCGGGATTTGCTCTAACACTAAACGATATGCAGACTGCCGGACAAGATTTATCTCTTACTGAAGCAGTTACAGACAGCTTTGAAGTATTCATCCAATTACCGGACAGTATAAGTTTCCAATTGTATGAACTGAGTCTTTTAGCAAGAGATGTAAATGTTTCTCAAGATTCCTTAACAAAACCCGCAGAAGTGACATTTAAAGGGAAGATCATGAACGAAGAACTGGGAGATAATCTATTTGGCATCTATGCACAGATCAGTGCTTTTCCAGATAAATTTCCAACCGTGGATGCATTTCTCCAAATCGTCGGCTTAGAATTGGAACCCATCAAACCGATGATCCCTCCTGGCACATTCCAGGCTCTGGGTGGTGATGCTTTTGATCTCTCTGCAGAGATAACAGTTTGCGATAGTTCACTAGATTGTGATATAGACATTGATATGATCCAGGGCAGTAAACTTGGTATGAAGATCGGTGGTACTACTGCCAAACCTGAACTCGATACATCATCTCTTTTATTCAATGTCTTCAGTAGATTTGGCGGAGGAATCGGTAGTGGATTTTCTAAACTTGGCGGAACAACTTTTGGAGCAGCTAAGGCAAGTTTGACTACAGCTCTGGGATTGGGAAAAGGTGCTGCCAATGTTGTTGGTTCTGTAGGAAAAGGTCTCTTTAAATCTGTGAAAGGAGTTGTTACACTGGATGCATCTGAAATTGGAGAAGGCTTGAAGACAACTACTGTGGGAACGGTAAAAGAAGCTGGAAAAACTGTGCTGGATACAGGTGAAAACCTGATAGAAGGAACCGGAGATACTTTGGGAGAAGCTTCGGGTAAAGCAACAGCTTCCGATTGGAGAAAGGCAAAAGCTACTCGTTGGATAGAATTGTGGGATAAAGCACAAATTATTATAAAAGAAAAATAATGGATAAAGACAGAAAAATTCGCTTTCTCATCCTGGCGCAAATGATTGCTCTTTCCATGGCTGCTGTCTCTATTCCGGCTCTCATTACAACTTTCCAGAAAGAGTACGATCTCTCTATTGCGCAATCTGCTATTATTCCCATTATAAGCACATTAGGTGGATTTATAACCAACGTGATCATTGCTTCTGTTTCAGCCCGAATGGGCTTAAAAAGGCTAAACCTCTATTTCCTGTTCATAAGCCTGGTTGCCTGTATTATACTGGCTTTTTCCAGTAATCTTTATCTCTTCCTGGTTGGTATCACACTCATTGGAATTTCCACAGCTTTCGGACTTACCAATACCTCAACCATATTTGCTCACATAAAACTGAAATACCAGAACTACGGAGTATTCCATGCTTTCTTTGGAATCGGTGGGATCATTACACCTGCAATCATCAGCTTCCTGTTTAAACATGACTTGAACTACCGCTATATCTACTATTTTCTGATCGTAGTGTATCTTGGATTCATAGGTTTTGTAGCTCTTACAAAATTAGTAGAGAACAGAAAATATGATAACATAAAATTTAAAGAAGCTTTCAGCATCATCCGTAAAAGTTTCGTTCTGCCTGTACTCATTATAATTGTATTTCAAGCTGGCAGTGAGCAGGGAATTGTGATGTGGAGCGGTAACCTGCTGAGTGATGCGATGGGACATACTGCCCAATTCGCTTCTCTAATTCTTAGCTTCTACTGGATAGTATTTACAATATCAAGATTAATGATACAATTTATGGAAAAATTCCTGGGTAAACTGAATTCTGCTAAACTCAGCAGCATTTTGTCGATAGTTTTCCTGGTTTTACTTTTATTAACCAGCAAACCTATATTCTTTGTTCTGCTGGCAGCTGCTATGGCACCTACCTTCCCACTAATGCAGAAATATTCAGTTCAAAAACTGCCACCCCGTGAAGTGGGACTTTTCAATGGAATGGTATTTGCTTTTGCCAGTATCGGTAACGTGATAATTGCAGGTTCAATGGGTGGAATGGGAGATCACAGTATTAAGTTTTCTTATTTCATTCCTATCTTCTGTGCAATGGTAATTTTAGCAATTATCTTTCATCTGTCTTCACTGAAAAGATCGGGGAAAGTAGAGGTTTCTCCCAGGTAATGCCTCTCCCTAACCCTCTCCAGAGGAGAGGGA
>CAZSOM010000256.1:0-3045 GCA_964608295.1 uncultured Candidatus Cloacimonadota bacterium | reverse complement strand
ATTCTTTCAAATCTCCTCTATCATAATAAAATGGTTCATTGATAACTTGTAAAATATTGATTTTCATCTTCTCTCCCAAAAAACAGAGCCTACTAGATCATCTCCGGCAGGCTCTGTTTATCAGCTGTTATAAATCTCCTTGCTTTTCTACGTTTTCCTTTTAAGGAAACAGCAAGAGTTTAATGTTATTCATCTGCCATCTTTTTATATTTTAGATATCTTTCTTTGGCATATTTATCAAATTCAGAACGGAATCCTTCAACTTTTTCTGGGAAGGTTCTTTCCAATACTGTGTAGCGTCCTTCTCCTTTCAGGAATTCCACTACCGGAATAGTCGGTTCTCTAGAATCCAGAACAAATGGATTCTTGCCTTCTTTTTTCAGTTCAGGATTATATCTATAAAGTAGCCAATAACCAGTATCGACAGCTTTCTTTTCTTCTTTCTGGGTTTTGGTCATATCCACACCGTGATTGATACAGGGTGCATACGCCATGATGATGGAAGGCCCATCATAAGCTTCAGCTTCACGAATTGCTTTAAGAGCCTGTACCTTGCTGGCTCCCAGAGCAATAGAAGCCACATAAACGTAACCATAACTCATCATCATCAATCCCATATCCTTCTTCACTGTTTTCTTACCAGATTCGGCAAATTTCGCTACAGAGCCAAGTGGTGTTGCTTTAGAAGCCTGACCACCTGTATTGGAATAAACCTCAGTATCCAGCACAAGAATATTCATATTCCTGCCGGAAGCCATCACATGATCTATCCCACCATAACCGATATCATAAGCCCATCCATCACCACCAAAAGACCAGACAGATTTATCAACAAAGTAATTTTGAAGTTCAATAATCTTTCTGATAACTGCTTCATTTTCTCCAGAAGTCTTTTTCAAAACCTCAGGGAGAATCTTTTGAATTTGGAATGAATTATCAACTGCTGCATCATCTTTGATGTTCCATAACTCTAAAGCATTTCTCAGCACTGTTTCAAGTTTTGTATCTGTACCATTTGTAAGAAGTTTTTCAACGTTGAAACGAAGCTGTTTTCTATTGGAACTAACAGCCAGGCTCATTCCAAAACCATATTCAGCATTGTCTTCAAAAAGACTGTTTGCCCAGGCTGGACCATGACCGTTTTTGTTTTTACAATATGGAATTGTCGGGAATGTTCCACCCCAGATGGATGAACAACCAGTAGCATTTGCTACGATCATTCTATTACCAAATAATTGGGTGATAAGTTTTACGTAAGGAGTTTCGCCACAACCCGCACAAGCTCCGGAGAATTCAAGCAATGGTTGTTTGAACTGGCTTCCTTTGACAGTAGTTTCACTGTTAGAACCCATCACATCATTTGGTAAAGTATCGAAGAAAAGGGCATTATCTGCTTCACCTCTGCTGCGTTCTCCAACTATCGGCTTCATTTCCAAAGCTCCTTTCGGGCATTCCAGCACACAGTTAACACAACCTTGACAATCTTCGATATAAACCTGCATTGCAAATCTGTAAGTATCTTTATCTTTCCCCATAGCAGGAATTGAACGGAAGCTTTCAGGAGCATTTTTCAGATCTTCTTCGGTAAATAGTTTAGGACGAATAGCTGCGTGAGGGCATACAACAGAACATTGATTGCACTGAATACAATTTTCCGGAATCCAATGTGGAACGAAAGGAGAAACTCCACGTTTTTCCAATTTAGTAGTACCCGATGGAATAAAGCCATCGAAAGGCATGTGGGATACTGGAATTTCGTCACCTTTTTCACGCATGATCTTTTCAATTACGTTTCTGGTGAAATCATCAGTATTATCTGGAACAAGCTTTTTACTTTCTGCTGCCTTAGTCGGTAATTCACTTGGAACCGGAATTTCAATTAAAGCTTCGTTAGTTTTATCAATTGCATGCCAGTTCATTTCCACAATTTTCTGTCCTTTCTTTTTATAAGCTTTTTCAGTGGCTTTCTTGATCATTGTAATTGCTTCTTCTCTTTCCAATACACCGGAAATTAAGAAGAACGCAGTTTGCATTACAGTATTGATTCGAGTTCCTAAGCCTACTTCGTTTGCAATCTTTAAAGCATTTATGTTATATACTTTAATTTTATTATCAATAATTGTTTTCTGCATTTCACGAGTGAAATTTTCAAAAACATAATCTCCAACCCAATGTGAATTCAGTAGGAAAACTCCATTATCCTTGATGCCTTCCAGCAAGTCATAGCGACCAATGAAAGCCTGATTGTGGCAACCGATAAAATCAGCGTCAAATACAAGGTAAGGAGATTGAATAGGTTGCTTTCCAAAACGCAAATGTGAACGAGTTATACCACCTGATTTCTTGGAATCGTATTGAAAGTAACCCTGTGTATAAAGATCAGTGTTATCACCAATAATTTTGATAGAGTTTTTGTTAGCTCCAACTGTACCGTCTGAACCAAGACCCCAGAATTTACAACTAATCGTTCCTTCAGGAAGTGTGTTGATATACTCACCTAATTCGATTGATTTATGGCTTACATCGTCATTAATTCCAACCGTGAAATCGTGAGTGCATTTACCATCCAGATGGTCGTAAACTGCTTTTACCATAGTAGGTGTGAATTCTTTGGAAGAAAGTCCGTAACGTCCTCCGATGATTGTAAGATCATGACGATCTTTGAGAGCTGCGACGATATCAAGATAAAGTGGTTCTCCAATTGAACCCGGTTCTTTAGTCCTGTCTAAAACAGCGATTTTTTTAACACTGGCTGGAATTACAGCCATAAAAGCCTGAACTGAGAATGGACGATAAAGACGAACTTTGATCAGACCAAGTTTAGAACCTCTAGCATTAAGATAATTAATTGTTTCTTCAATTGTTTCAATACTACTTCCCATGGCAATAATGATATTCTCAGCATCTGGAGCACCAACATAATCGAACAAGTGATATTGTCGTCCAATAACTTGTGCAACTTTATCCATATATTCCTGCACGATTCCAGGTGTTACATCATAGTAGTTATTAACTGTTTCACGTCCTTGGAAATATACATCAGGA
>CAZSOM010000255.1:0-3048 GCA_964608295.1 uncultured Candidatus Cloacimonadota bacterium | reverse complement strand
CTTTATAAATAATTTAATTAACTTATTTTATGAGGTGAATTCAATAAAAAGGGAGAGAATTTTGATGAAACATGTGTTTATTATAATTGCATTTTCTATAATATTAACCTCTCTCTGTGCAATAACCGCAATTGATAGTCTTGAAAGCAAATTGAATATTGTTGTTGCTGAAGAAAAAATCAAAGTTTATAATTCACTTTTTGTAGAATATTTATTTATCTCTCCCAAACGTTCAATCTATTATGGTAAGCAAGCTGCTGATCTGGCAATCAAATTCCACGATAAAATCGATGAACATGAAGCATATAATAATGTTTCCCATGCTTATGCACTTTTAAAAGATTATAACAATTCCGTTGTCTATCTTGAAAAAGCTCTCAGTAAAAGTGAAATTATCGGTGATGTGGAATTGATCCTGACTGATATTTATCAAATTGCAGATGTTTACAGCAGCAGTAAGAATTACACTAAATCTATAGAATACTATAATAAAGCATTAAAAATAAATGAGATCACCAATAGTCGTTATGAAATAGGATTAGAGCATAAGAAGGCAGGGCAATATAAAAAAGCATCTGAATTTTTTCTGAGAGCATTGCGATTCGAAGAAGAGAATGAGCGTGTATTAATGCGCAATGAATATAAGCAGATCTCAGAATTTTATACAACCAGAGGTGAAGCAGAAAAAGCTCTGGAGTATTATAAACTCTTCACTTCAATGAAAGATACAATAGCAAGTGCAAAAAGTTCAATTAAAATAAGTAATATGCAGAAACGCTATGAAGAAGCACAAAGAAAACGACAAGTCGAACTGTTGCAAAAAGAAAGAGAGATCAAAAATCTTGAATTGCAGCAACTTTCACTGCAACAGGAAAAACAAGAAAAAGAATTTGTAGCATCTCAAAGAAAACTTCAAATAGAATCATTAAGTAAAGAAAAAGAATTGAAAGAGATGCAGCTTACACTTGCACAATATGAAAAGGATAATTTTGAGAAAAAAATTGTCTCGTATCAAAAAGATAATGACATTCGTGATCTTGAACTTGATAAAAAAGAATTTACACAAAAAGTTTTAATCTATGCAATTTTATTTATTTTGATCTTCACTTTTGCAGGATTCTATCTCGCCTATAGAAATATAGCAATAAACAAAGATTTGAACATAGCGAACGCAAAACTTGAACAAATCGCAAAAACAGATATGCTAACAGAACTTTCTAACAGACGTGATATTATCGAAAAAATTGAACAGGAACAGATTCGTTTTAGCAGAAGTAGGAAATCATTTGTGCTTCTTATGTCCGATATTGATGATTTTAAAAAGATCAATGATGAAAATGGTCATGATTGCGGAGACTTCATTCTAAAATCATTAGCCAACCAAATGAGATCCACTGCTCGTAAGCAGGATATCACCGGACGCTGGGGTGGAGAAGAATTCCTCATGTTACTACCTGAAACTGACCTCGAAGGTGGATTTGCACTAGCTGAAAAACTTCGTTATGAGATAGCAAAAACATCTTATGTATTTGGTGATATTCGAATAGCATTAACAATGACTTTCGGAGTAAGTGTTTATGATAGACCAATGGATATTGATCATTGCGTAAAATTGGCTGATGAAGCTTTGTATAGGGGAAAAAAGAAAGGTAAGGATTGTGTTGTAATGACTAAACCGAAAGATAAGCCAATTATTATTGGACTTAGTAGAAATCCTCTTCCAAAGTGAAATTATTCGAAATAATAGATAGCTTTTATGGGATTTATCTTCGAAGCTTTGTAAGCTGGATAAATACCGGAAGCAAATCCTATAAACAAAGAGAATGCAATTCCCAGCAGAATTCCTTCCAGAGGAATTGGAAAACTGAATTTCAAAGCAACCGTTATTACTTTAACCAATAAAGCTGAAAGAAAAATACCTATTAAAGCACCAAGTAGCGAGAGAGTGATTGCCTCCAAAATGAATAGTAAAAAAATATCTTTGTTTGTGGCACCAATACTTTTCCTGATACCTATTTCTTTCATTCTTTCATTTATTGAAATCAGTAGTGTACTGAATAAGCCAATTCCACCCACGATCAGAGAAATTGAGGCAATTGCAGAAAGTGTGATATTCCACTTTTTCATCATTTCATTGATCTCTTTCGTTATGTTCATCATCAAAGCGCCAATATTATTAAATGAAAAATCATGTCCCATGTTATGACTTACCAGCAGGTTCTGACGAGTTCTATTTTTCATAGAAGAAAAATCATCTTCATTAGCAGCTTGTAGATATAGATAATCTATCGCATTGTCAGCTCTCAAATATTTAGCACCAGTTGATAGTGGAATATAAACAGCTTCAAGATCCCGTTTTCTTTCCCAGTTATTGAAATTCATTCCATTAGCATTTAATTTATCATCATCAAGTACGCCGACAATCTTATAACGCTGATTTCCAATGCTGATCTTTTCACCCAATTGTTTACCATTTTTTAAATACTTATCCGCAAAATGATAACCTACAACACACACTTTTAAGGAGTTCAGACTCTCAAATGAATTGAAGTATCTTCCATTTTTCAATATATACGTTTTACTTTGGAAAAATTCATTGTTCGTTGCTTTAAGGCTTACATAATCTTCTTTTTCATTATACAGATATTTTTGCCAGGTTTCAATGTAACCATAAATGTATTTCGACTCTACATTTTTCTTTAATAACAGATAATCTTTAAAAGTTAATGGTTTCACTTCTCGTTTCATTCGCCTGAAACGATGCCTTCTATGACTTGAGATATTCTCTTCTCCGGCAGATGGATAAATGATTAGTGAATTGTTCCAGCCCATCTCTTTCATACGTTCATTGATCAATGTTTTCATGCCGTAGATCGTGGAGAACATGGTTACAACCGCAAAAACACCAATAATTATTCCGAGTAAAGTGAGAAAAGATCTTATTTTATGCGTGAAAATATTTTGGAAGCTACTGGCTAAACTCTCGGAAAAGTACATTCTAATAAACTACATGCTTACATTTGGGGCACTCTTTGTATTCCCCTTTAT
>CAZSOM010000254.1:0-3048 GCA_964608295.1 uncultured Candidatus Cloacimonadota bacterium | reverse complement strand
TATAAATTACAAATGAAAAACACTCAACCATTATAAATTACGAATGATCAAACTCATAAATCCTAAATTATTAATCGGCAATTCTTGATCACAAATCGAGCTGTTCTTCGTTAAGAGCTTCAGCAAGAAGATTCCTCCAGCCTTCGTTATAAACTATGGCTTGGTAGGCAGAGTGACGAATTTGTTTATTCCGCTAATAGCTAACTGCTAATTGCAACCTACCAAAGGCTAACTTTCAAGAACCTCTTCAATCCTTTTTACAATAGAATCTACATCTAATCTGCAAAGCTTGAAGACATCTTCACTATTGCCGGAGAAAGCATAATCTTCCACACCGAATTTAACAAATTTACAACTCAGACCAAGTTGCATTATTTTATCTGCAATGCTGTTGCCAATACCGGTATTTACATTGTGATCTTCATAAGTGAAAACAGTACCTGTCTTCGCAGCTTGTTTCAAAGCATTCTCATCAAGGTTATTCGGGCAGGATACATTCCAAATTTGCAGTGAAATTCCCTGTTTCTTTAATTTATCAGCAATGGTGATAGCTCTACCTGAAACTGTTCCCATCACAAAAAGAGCTGCAGTTTTACCTTCTCGCAGCTGATCAGCTTTTCCATATTCAAACTTATAATCTTCTCCAAAGAAGAGTTCACCGTTTTCATTTTTAATAAGTTCCAATTTAGAGCGTCCCATTGGAATCAGAAAGTTCCCATATTTACCAGTTACATAGCGGATGATCCTGTCTGTTTGGTTTGGATCGGCCGGAATAATGATTTTGAAGTTATATAAATTCTTCATAACTCCAACATAATCTATACATTGATGAGTTTTACCATCTTCACCAACATCCAATCCCACATGCGTTGTAATTATTTTCAGATTTGTTTTATTAATGTCACTCAATCTATGCTGATTATATGTCTCATCAACGCCAAAAACGCCAAATCCTGGGAAGAAAACCTGCAATCTCTCTTTAGACATGGCTGCAGCGACAACGGCCGTGTTATGCTCCATTATGCCGCTTTGAATGAAATTCTGCGGTAAAGCAGCTTCGAATTCTTGAGTCTTCACGCTTCCCTGCAAATCGCAATCAAAAACAACTATGGGTGCATTTTCATTTTTAGAAGCTACATCGGCAATTGCGTTTCCCCAGGCTGAACGGTTATCATTTTTATCTTTATAAATTATCGGTTTTCCAAGATCAATATCAAAATCAGGATTTACTTTATCTTCATGGTTGGAATTGGAAGCGTTAAACTCACTTCTGAGTTTTTTGTATTTCTCAAGATCATTGGCAAGTCCCAGTTCTTTTAGAGCTTCAGCAAGCTGTTCTTCTGAGAGGGGAGAGCCATGATACTTTTCTTTGTTTTCCATGAAAGATACACCCTTTCCCATCACTGTATGCCCAATGATTACTGTCGGCTTATCATTCTGCACGGAATCCAGGATAGCATCTCTGATCTCAACCAGATCATGACCGTTGATCTCGATCACATCCCAACCGTCTGATAGATAGTTTTCCATGATATTCTGTGGCATGACTTTATGGATATCACCACTGATCTGTAATTGATTATAGTCGATAAAGGCAGTAATCTTCAGATCATATTTCACTGCGAATCTTCTTGCTTCACTCAATTGACCCTTTTGCTGTTCACCATCACCCATCAGCACAAAAGTGTGATTCTCTATTTTTTTAAGTTTACATGCCATGGCAAAGCCACAACCGGCAGAAAGTCCCTGTCCCAGGTTCCCGCTTGCCCATTCAATTCCGTGAACATCAGGTTCCACATGACCTTCAAAAATGCTTCCGGCAAGTCGGAATTGAGAGATAGCATCTTCCAGTTTGAAAAATCCGCAGCTAGCAAGAGTGGTATATGCTGCCGGAGAAATATGACCGCAGCTGATCACAACTCGATCTCGTGTTGCCATTTTTGGATTTTTGGGATCTATATTGATCATGTTATACAAAGTTAACATGAAATCAATTGTAGACATTGATCCACCCGGATGACCTGATTTTGCTACCGTTGTCATTTTAATTATGGAACCACGTGCGTTATTTGCCTGCAATTGAATCTCTTCTAACTGCTTAATTGAGAGCTTAGCTTTCTCTAAATTCATCCATCCTCCAACAGATTACATCATAACTATTCAAAAATCTAATAAAAACCCCCCAGAGATGGGCATTTATAAACCTTATTGGGAAATTATTTGTTCAACCCTTTGCTTATCATCCGAATAGGTGAAAGCCTTCAACAGGTTGTGGGAATTATCTTTATCTACAATTTTAGGATAAACGATTTGAACAATATTGATCTTATCATCTGCAAAAGAGAACAACTCTAGTAATCTACCAAGTTGATCAATTGTGAAATACTTGCTTTTCGCAGCTATTCTTAATACAGAAGTCTGATCATCAGCAAAACTCTCGTCATCAACATTGGCCAGCAATTGTTTAAATTCAGATTCATTCATTGCTTTTTGCGTGTCTAATTCTACATCAGTTAATGTTTTATGCTTTACTAATTCAGCTTCAGGTTCTGTTTGATTATCATTCATATCAAATGTGATATTTACATCCGCACTTTGTGCTTGTTTGACGGGAGTACTTGTTGTTGATTTTGTTGTAACAGTTACATCTTCCGGTAGCATTGCCAGTAATTCATAGATCTCATCAATTAATTTTTCAGTTCGTTTGATCTCCAGTTTGTTCAATTTTGAGCAATACTTGTTTTGTAAGATCTCAAGTCTATTTGCTATCTCATCCACTACATTAGCATTGGTATTGGAACTTGTTGTTTCGCTAATATTTACGGACATGGATATTCCTTCTCCAAAAACTAAAACACTCAACAATAGAAAACTGATCATAAAAATTTTTCTCATTTCATTTCTCCTCATTATTATAATCATCAAAAAAAATATCGAATTTTAATGGTCAAGAATAATAAAATAAGTAACCTTAAATTAATCTGATCGCTCTTGTTTCTATCCTTAATTAATTTGACAAGCAAACATGCAAAAAAAGGATTGTTCAAA
>CAZSOM010000253.1:0-3056 GCA_964608295.1 uncultured Candidatus Cloacimonadota bacterium | reverse complement strand
TGTTTCTTTTATTACAGGTTTTGAGCCTGATATTTTACTAACCGGATTAATTAAAGTTATAGCATCAATCAATTTACCACATGAATCGCATTGATCTCCTCGAGCTCCTTCAGAACCACAGTAAGGACAATTCCCTTCTACATACCGATCTGCTAAGAAACGTTGCTTCTCTTCGTCAAACCACTGTTCGGTAGTTTTCTTTGAGACAAATCCGCGTTCATGAAGATTTGTAAAAAATTCTTGAGCTAGTTTTTTATGAGGTTCTCTTGCTGTTCCAGAATAGTTATCAAATTCAATTTCTAATCCATCAAAACTTTCTTTAATACTTTTATGATAGCGGTCTGCAATCTCTCTCGGAGTTACACCTTCTGATTCTGCTTTGATAGATATTGGAGCACCAAATTGATCTGAACCACAAACATAAATTACATCGTTTCCTAATAATTTTTGAAAACGTACAAATATGTCCGCTGGTAAATAAGCTCCAGCAACATGACCTATATGAAGTGGCCCATTAGCATAAGGTAACGCACTAGTTACTAAATATTTTTCCAAAATTCAACCCCGTTCTTTACATTAAATTTTAATATATCTTAAAACATATGCAATTTATTAATGTCAAGAACTATTGATTTTTTATGTGTTTTTGTTCTAATAACAATGTTAGATCGTTTATGATAACAAAAAACCTTCCAATATTAAGCTTGGAAGGTTTAGATTAATTATTACTTACTTAGCTTAATTTATAATTTGCCTTTTTCTTCTTCCAATTTTTCTTTCTTCATTTGCTCAGCATATTCAAACATTTCTTCTAGAGTAGGATATTTTGTAAATATATCTATTGTCTCTTGAAGCTGTGCATCTTCCTTGATGACAGCTTTGTAGCGTTCAAGATCTCCGAATTTCCTGCCAATAATGTTGCTAATCAACTCATTTTCGATCCAACCAGTTATGCTATCTACTTCAACCTGCTCAAATTCAAGCTCTTCTGATTTAGCAAATTTCAATACTTCCTCAACATCTTCCTCTGAAGGTTTATAGTCCATTGTTACATCGTTATCATGTTCTAGAAGATAATTCACAGAGTAATTGAAGAAAATATTCTTTCTTCGCATATCAACCCCAAGTTTTGTGAGGATAGTTTGTTCGATCTCAATATCCGGAGTTATACCACCTCCGCCAAAAACTTCTCTTCCATTATTTGTGTAATAAACGTTCTCGTGACTCTTTTCTTCTGCCTCTTCCTGCATTTCTTCGATTTCTTCTTTAGATATATCACCGTTCTTTACACGTTCATCCTTTAATAATTTGTCATTAAGGTCTTTATGAATACATCTACCGGAATTTATATAATATTTAGCAGTTGTTATTTTAATTCCGTTACCATCAGATAATGGAAATAACCGTTGTACAGATCCCTTTCCAAATGAGGTTTGACCTACAATTAAACCTCGATCCCAATCCTGCAATGAACCTGCAAAGATCTCAGAAGCACTTGCTGAGCCACCGTGGATAAGAACAACTACAGGATAATCATCTCGTATCCGGTTGTACTTTGTGAAATATTCCATGTTGGTTTGAGGTGCTCTGCCTTTTGTGAATACAACAAGTTTGTCTTTTCCGATGAATTCATTTACCGTATTTATGGCTTCTCTTAACAATCCACCTGGATTAAATCTAAGGTCTATAATTAGTCCATTGATCCCTTCTGTTTCCAATTCATCTAGTTTTTCTCTCAAATCGGACGTAGTATTCGCATTGAATTGACGAATTCTAATATATCCGATTCCACTATCTAACTTAAATGAATAAGGAATACTATGAATCTTGATAATTTCTCTAATGATCTCAAATTCTAGTTCATCTTCAACTCCAGGTCTAATGATCGAAATCACAACTTTGGTGCCTGGTTCACCACGCATTTTAGTAATTGATTCATCAGTTGTTACACCAACTACACTTTCACCATCTACTTTCGAGATCTTATCTCCAGCTTGAATACCCATTCTGTAAGCAGGAGTTCCTTCAATTGGTGCTACGACAGTGATGTATTCACCCTTCTTATCTATTGAGATACCTAAGCCACCAAATTCACCTTTTGTATCTGTGCTGAATTTATCAAATTCATCAGGAGTAAAATAATATGTGTGCGGATCTACTTCATCCAGCATTCCTTTTATTGCTGAATCTATCAAATCATCAACATCAAGTTCTTCTACATAATTTTGTCTAAGATTAAATAGTGCTTCACTGAAAAGTTGAAGTTTCTTGTAAATATTTGCTTCTTTTGAATTTGAAGCATCTGCATTAACAAAATCAAACAGTAAAAATCCAATGATTATCCAACCAATAAGACTCACTGAAAATAGTATTTTACTCATTCTGTTTAATTTCTCTTTCATTTATTTAGCTCCTTATTTATTACTTTAATTACATCTTTATGAATTTCTTCAATACTTTTTTTTCCATTCAATACAACAAATCTTTTCGGTTCAATTTTAGCTAGGTTTAAAAAACCATTCCTAACTTTTTTATGAAACGCCATCGATTCTTGCTCCAATCTATCAGCATCTTCTACACGAATTCTGGATAGCCCGATTTTTTCCGGTAAGTCCACCAGAAAAGTTACATCAGGAACCAATCCAAAAGTTGCATACCTTCTAATTGTGTCAATAAGCTTTCCATCAATCATTCTTGCAGCACCCTGATAAGCAAAGGTTGAATCGTAATATCTATCAGAAATCACAATATTGCCTTTTCCCAACTCAGGGATGATCCATTCACCAGTATGTTGGCTTCTAGATGCCATATATAAAAGAACTTCTGTTTGCGGTAACATCTCCTTGTTATCTACACTTAGCAGAATCTCACGTATCTTTTCAGATATTTTTGGTCCTCCTGGTTCACGAGTTAGAAATACTTTTTTTCCTTCTTGCTTCAAATATTCTTTTAATAATCTAGCCTGAGTTGATTTTCCACAGCCTTCAATACCTTCAAATGTAGTAAACAATTCTTTCTTCATTTAGTTACCTTTTTCATCTATTAGTGTAATTTAA
>CAZSOM010000252.1:1362-3074 GCA_964608295.1 uncultured Candidatus Cloacimonadota bacterium | reverse complement strand
GCAAACGTTACGAACCTCAAATAAAAGATGGAATTCTGCATTTAGTGAATGGTGGCATATTGAATAATCATAAAAATGTAGCAATCTTCCCTGTCTTAGATAATAAAAAATATCAAGATATTGAATTGAACTGGAATATGTATATCACTCCCGGTGCTGAAGGTTGCGGAATTGCTTTATTAAATACAGATATTTTCAAGGCAGATAGTCTTGATCTGGATTTTGAACATTGGGAAGAACCCAATATCGAAGGAAGTTTTGCCATAGGTTTTGATGTGAATAATCCACCAACCAGTGCCTGGTTTGGCCCTGATGGAAATTTCTATGATCGTCCCCAGCGGGAGATTTCTCTGCATTGGAATGGAATAGAGATCAAGAAGATCATGTCTCCAATAGAATTTCGGGCAGATCAGGAAGAAGAAGAAGCTAAAGAATTCTATCTGAAAATTCATCAGGCTATCGGAGGTTCGGAAATTACTTTGAAGATCGAAAATGAGATTGTGTTCGATGAATTCTTCATTGCTGAAATGCAGCCTTATCCAATAAGAATGGCTGTAAGTGGTCAAACTTCAGACCGAACCACAACAATCATTTTGGATGATGTCAACTTGAAAATGGAAAATAAAGCTGTTAAAATGAAAGAATCCATTAACATAAAAGTTATCACCACACAACCTATTTACATCGACTATCGTGAAACTCAGCATCAAGTTGTCTTCTCTGAATTTAAGGAACAGATCGGACGTGTAATTATTACTCTGGAAATGACAGATATGCTAGGTGGTTTTGATCACTGGGATCGCGGTGCAGCCATCTATATCTGGCAGGATTCTGTTCGTTATGAGATTTGTAGGTTTATAACTCCTTACAATAAAGGTCATGTATGGAAGGTGGATGTAACGGATTTTTTACCTCTCTTTATTGGACAAAAACAGATAGATCTACGTGTGGATACTTGGCAGCAAAAAGAAGAAAATCCCGAAGATCAGATCGGTTGGTTTGTGTCAGTGGATCTAGACTTTTATCCCGGAATTCCTGATAGAGTTCCTTTTAAAGTTGTGAATCTATGGGCAGGTAGCTTCAAATATGGTGATCCTCTTGATCCTATGAGTTCTCACCTTCCGCAACTGAAACTGGAAATACCGGAAGAAGCAACTGATGCAAGAATTAATCTGATGGTAACCGGGCATGGTATGCATCCTAACAGCCAAAATGCAGCTGAGTTTATGCCAGCAGACAGAACAGCTTATGTGAACGATGAAAAGTTTGAAAACAAGCTTTGGAAAACGGATTGTTACCTTAATTCTTGTCGACCCCAGGATGGAACCTGGAAATTTGATAGAGCCGGTTGGGCACCTGGCAGTATTGTGGAACCATGGATAATTGAGCTGAAAGAGATAACAGACCCAGGAGATACCCTGAAAATTGATTACGTTCCAATGCAATATCGTAATCTGAGTGAAGGTGATCACTGGAAGGCAAATCACTGGTTTGAAAGTCAGATTATTTACTATAAATAGGATCTTATGGAAAAATATATAAACAATCCAATCATTAAGCCTCAGGATATACCTGACATAAGACCAGATATTATTATGGATTCAGGTTGTTATTTGGGATTAGGCAAATCTATTGATTTCAAATTCTTTGAATTTGTGGGAGTCGTTTCCAAAGAAGATAATAGAAATGGAGTACTTTTCCCGGAACAAGTG
>CAZSOM010000252.1:0-1322 GCA_964608295.1 uncultured Candidatus Cloacimonadota bacterium | reverse complement strand
ATATCTTAGATTAGATAGACCTAATAAAAACCAGTTAGTAGATGGACCACTCACGGGAAGTGAAATCTGGCTATCTGAATCGGGTGATCTAATAAATTGGCAGCCTCTGAAAAAAGTGATCTCTCGAGAAAGATTCAATATTCTGGAACCGCGTGAACTGTATGAGACTGTAGGGCAAGTTCCCAATGTGATATTCCCAACGGGATTAATTGTGGATGAATATGATGAAAATGGTTTTGCTAAATTGGAAAGTAGTGTGAAATTATATTATGGTGCTGCCGATACTTCGATCGGATTGGCAACTTCAACAATTGAAGGATTGATAAAAAAATGCTATTAGCATTCAATACGATTATCACAGAAAAATATAAGTTTGGTTTTGATGAGAAAACACTACCTTTCATCATGAACGGATTTCCCTTTGAAATTGTACATTTGGGAGATGAGACACTTACCCAATTTACATCCGACAATAAATTATTCTCAAAATATTCACATCTTTTAATTACCGGTTCATCTCTTTCTGCTTCGCAAGGAAGTAAATGGAATGAAATTATTATTTCTATTATTAAGTATTTCGTGAAAATGGGAAGACCAATTCTGGGGATCTGTCACGGACATCAGATGATAGCTAAAGCAATAGCTGGAGATGACGTATGCAGAAAAGTAGAAATTCCTGAATTTGGTTGGAAGAATATCAAGATAAAGAAGAACCATATTTTTAAAGGAATCTCCATTCCTGTATTCCTGGAATCACACTATGATGAAGTATATAATTTACCTGAGGAATTTAACATAATTGCTGCAAATAGTGATTGTGCTGTTCAAGCATTTCAATATAGAAATCTACCAATTTGGGGTGTTCAATTTCATCCTGAAATGCAGTATGATGACGGAAACGAAATGGTTCAAGAGCATCTGAACGACAACCCACAAGATAGCAAATTTTACAAAGATGAATTAAAAAGTAAAACTCAAATTGATCAGAATTTTAATATTTTTAAAAATTTTATTAGTTCAAAATCTCAGGAGTAATAATGAAAAAATACATCACCTTAACGCTTATTCTCATATTCTCTTCTTTGCTATTTTCTCAAGAACCTTTCGTAGATTTTCTTCCAGAACCGCAAATTGAATTCAATCCAAAGAGCTACATCTGCTATAAAACTGATTCCCCAATAGTCATTGATGGCAGGATGAACGAGAAGATTTGGAGCAAAGCCGCTTGGACTGATGATTTTGTGGATATCGAAGGAGATTTGCAGCCGAAACCCGAATTGAGAACAAAAGTAAAAATGCTCTGGGATGATAATTTTTTTTAT
>CAZSOM010000251.1:0-3077 GCA_964608295.1 uncultured Candidatus Cloacimonadota bacterium | reverse complement strand
ACAAATCCAATGTTCATGGCAAGATGACGTGGCACGCCGCCATTACACACCAAAAGAATAAAGAGAAAAATAAAGAAACAAAACAGGAGGAAAAGATGAAAAGATCAATCACTTTTTTATTATCAATTTTAATAATTACAACAGCATTATTGAATGCAGAAAACGATGACTGGGGAACTTGGTTCAAAGAAAGTATGGAAAACGGCAAGGAACTTGAAAAACAGTTTCCACCAGAGAAAAAGAGTATATTGCAGTACAATTGGAAAAATAACAAGGATGAATTAATTAACACTTATAAAGAATTTATTGAAAAACATAGAGGTGAAAAACTTACAAAAGGAGATTATCCAGATAAAGTATTAGAAACATTAATTTATTATTATGATAAAACTGATCCAGATATTGGTAAAACAATTGATTTTTTTATATATGTTGTTGAGAATGATATAAATGAAAGTATGAAATCAGATGCAATAAATAATATCACAACAATTGCTCTAGAAGGAAATAATAAAGCCAAAACATATATTTCTTCAAATGTAAACAATAATTATTTTTCCAATAATTTGAATCTACATTTTCATTTAGCAAACATTACAATTAGAGAAAATCAACAAAGTCTTGATTTTATAATGGATTTAATAAAAAAGACCCAAAATGTAGAAACAACTAATCTTAAGTATTCTTCTCCAGATGAAAGTAAGATATTGTGGTATTTATTAAGAAATTGTCTCGGACAAAGATATTTAAAAAATCTTGATTATGAATATGTGCTACCTTTGATGAAACAAATGCTGTTTTCTAGATCTAAAAGTGTTCAAGATTTAGTTGCTATGGAATATTTAAGTATGACCAATAAATCAGAGATGAGAGAAATTTATGATGATTGTTGGACAAAGATACAAAACAATTCAACTCCTCGAAAATTATATATAAATGCACTTTTTGGTTTGCAAGCCTTATATAGTTTAAGTCAAAGAGATATTGGTAAGTACAAAATAGTATTTGAAGGTATATCATCTTACTTTGCTAAACTAGGAGGATTAACATTAATAAATGATAAATGGGAGTATACAGAAGCTGAAGGTGAACCAAGGTTAACTAAAGAGGAAAAAAGATATTTTCAAAAACGTCTAAGGAGTAAATAAGATGAAAATACATTTAATATTTCTTTTTATAATTGCTTCAATACTAATTCTATCAGCTTATGAGAGAGAACAGGTTACCTGATATGCTCACCGTTATACAAGGTTAACTGAAGATGCAACAGTTGGAATAAATCCAGATTCCTCAATTTGGCACAATGTAAATCCTTTTATATATGAATTAGAAAGACGAAAAGGTGCACCAGCTAATCTTGCGGGTTATTTTGATGGCGCTGATTGTGCACATTTTGTTTCTCAAAATTTACAAGTTGGTGGTATCCCAATGTATGAGAACAATTACTATGATAATTCTTTTTTTTTAGGCTACATAGGTTGCAAGAATCTACATAATTTTGCTGTTGATCATTTAACTCAAAGAGAGGATTATTTCCAGATGACATTTCAGGATAGCTTTTGGATGGATGAAGTTATCAATCCGGTTATTGAATCGGAACATCCATATCCACCCTACAGTTATTTTTATGATGGGATAGAGCTTTCCAATGATGTATATTTTGCTAAATTTCACTTTCCATCAATCGGAACAAGTTATGAAGATTTAGTTAAGCTTAATGTTGGGTCATCTACATTGTATCAAGTTTCCGGTTATTATACTGATCTTTGGTCAACTTTAGTTTTTAATGAATCTGGTGGTTTGTATAATCCCATTTCTTATATGGCAATAATTCTTCAAGATCAATGGGCCTATAATGGTGGTGGTTATGGATTTAATATGGATAGTATAAAATGGCAAGCGTTATTTGAGCCTAATTCAACATATCGAAATGGAGATTTTCAGATATTCTGTAATTATCGTTCTGACTCACTTTATTTTGATAATAATCATGAAATATTTTATGAAAATACCTATAATGATATTGGGAGGACAATTCGTTATCGACATGCTGTAGTTTGCAGAAGTGGTTCAGGTGATACAGCTAGGGTAAGTGCTCATAATCATGATAGATGTGATTCATTATGGAGTTATGCATATTGCGAAGATGCTGCTGTTTACGACTCTCTTTCTTTTAATAGTATTACTTATTATCAATTGAATGACACAGCAGGTGACCAACCCAACCTTTGTGCTTATAATTATTGGAGTACAAATGCAATAATTTCTACAACACATTTGGATAGTACAAATGATATTACTTCATTTGATGTAGGTGACCCTGTGTATATTAAATATGCATTCCAAAACAATGGTGAATTAATGATTCCTGATCGATTTCAAGTTAGAGTGGAATTTGATAATACGGAAACATTAATTGATAGCATATTGTATGATGGTATTTTTGCAGATAGTATAAAGATTCAATCTATTGAGCAATATTTCAATATGCCGGATGTAGATAGTCTCACAATCAATGTAACACTTGATGCCGGAGATAGTTTGGACTATGGAACTGACTGGGAAAGAACCTGGAGTGAGCAAACCTGGCACGAAACAAATGAAATGGATAATATTATCTCCAAAACAATTTATCGAAATACAGGACTACAAGCTCCAACAAATATAGAGATAAATCCGAATCCTGGAAGTGGGACATTAGATCTGCAATGGAATGGAAACAGAAGATCGATATATAAAATATATTCTTCAACTAATCCTTATTCAGGATTTGAAGAAGATTTAAGTGGAACTTTTGATGGATTGAGTTGGTCAGCACCACTTCCAACCGAAAACATGTTCTACTACGTTGTTGAAACAGATGGTCGTGGAACTACAAGATCAAAACAGGTTCATTATAGAAAAGTGAAAAAGTAACTAATCCATAAGTTATTGAGACTGGTTTTCTTGATAAAGATTTTGGTGTGTAACAAAAGCCTCCACATTCAGATTGAGAGAAAATCAGGTAGAACGTGGCAGGCTTCAAACATTAATCAACATTCCGCTTCGCTCCATGTTGATTAATGGCGGCGTGCCCC
>CAZSOM010000250.1:1495-3079 GCA_964608295.1 uncultured Candidatus Cloacimonadota bacterium | reverse complement strand
GATTATTACTCACAGATTTGACTGATGAAAGTAATTAAAGTAATTTTACTTCAAAAGGTTTTAAATGAATTGGAATGATCATGCAAAATATTATGACTGGGAATTTGATCTGATCTGCACAAATCAGAGAAATGATGTTCAAATATGGAAAGAACTCGCGAAGGAATTTGGCAGTCCCATACTTGAGATTTGCTGCGGTTCCGGCAGGATAACTGAAAAACTGATTAAGGATGGCCACATCATCACAGCAATTGATAATTCTAGTGAAATGCTGGATAAGCTCAAGGCAAAGCATTTACCAAATTTAGAGATTTATAATTCTGACATGACAACTTTCAAATTAGATAAGAAATTTAATTTTGCCTTTATAAGCTATTCCTCTTTTCAGCAGCTTCTCACAATAAATGAACAGATAAAGTGTTTAAATAATATTAACGATCACCTAAAAAATGGGGGAATGCTGGCAATGGATATTAATCCACGAATTTGTGTGGGAGAAGATTCTTTGCCAAGAACACATTCATATACTGCAAATTATCCAATCAATAATTCCACTGTTACTATGTACACTTCCCACAGAATAGACAGGATCAATCAGATCAAACACTGGCGAGATGAATATCTAGAGATAACTGAAAATGGGGAAGAGCAAAGAACCTATGTTGAAATTTCACTTAAAGAATGCAGTTTGGATTACATGAAATTGTTATTCGAGAAATGCGGATTTGAGATAATTAGTATATTCGGAGACTTTGATAAAGGTGAAGTTACTGAGGATTCTGATAATTTGATTTATATGGTAAGGAAAACATCTTGTTTGCGTTTCTCAAAGACAGAGCTTTGAGTTACTTCTAAGTATTAAGATAAATGATTTATATGCTTGAAATAAAAAAGCATCTTTTAAAATCAGATATTATCCGAACAATATTGATAATAATAACATTTTACATTCTATCAATATGTGTAAAATGTATTTGGTACTATCAGGTTTCAACTAACGAAGAATATAAATGGAAACAGCAAACTACAATAAATACTCTTGATGGATATTATTATGCCAACCATGTAAAAAATATTATTAATGAAAACTGCAAAGAAACAACAAACGGATTTGCTACTTTTACAGCATTTGTTGTAAGAATATTACCTTTTTCATTAGAAACAGTTATACTCTTTTTACCTGCATTTATAGGTTCATTAATAATTATACCTTTGGTGTTATTCGGGAAATTCCTACGTAATATTTATATTGGGTCAATCTCTGCTCTCTTTTCAATATTCAATTTCAATTTGTATCAAAATACCATGGCAGGTCATTTTGATACAAATATGTTTGCTGTAATACTGCCGATATTTCTATTGTATTTTCTATTTTGTTCTTTTGTTGCAGATTCAAAGTTTTATCTGATTGTATCTGTGATAGTTATTATCTTTTCTTTGTGGATTTATCCTCAATCCTCAATTATTATATTAATGATAATTGTAAGTAGTTTTGCTTATTCAGTTTTTTCCACAAAAAACAGATTTCAATATTTAAAGATTGTTCTCATGCTTTTAATCTCTGTTTCCCAATTTGATCTCTTT
>CAZSOM010000250.1:0-1485 GCA_964608295.1 uncultured Candidatus Cloacimonadota bacterium | reverse complement strand
GTATTCGTTTTGTTGATTTTTTATTATGTGGTTTTCATGAGCAAGATTCAAGATAACAAATCAATAATAATATCATTATTGCTGTTTTCAGTAATTATCCTTTTATTATCCGGTAATTTAGATTATATGATGAATAAATTACAATTTTATGTATCATCAAGAGGTGATATTTTAAATAATGGGTTAAAATATCAATACTTTAATATTACAGATACAGTATTGGAAGCAAAAATTATTAGTTTTAAGGAGTTCAGCCTCTACAGTTATGGTCATTTGATTACGTTCATCCTGTCAATAGTAGGTTATGCAATTTTAGTCTGGAAGAAAAGATTATTCATTATATCGTTGCCATTGATGCTTTTTGGAATATTTTCTATTAAATCCGGTTTCCGATTTTCAATGTATTCAATTCCAATTAGTCTTTTGAGTATTTCTTTTCTAATTGTAATAATCAGTAAAATCTATAAAAGTAGGATTATCAAATTGTGTTTCACAACGATTTGCTTAATTGCAGTGATTTTTCCTAATATTATAAAAATGAAAGAATTTAAATTACCAGTTAGTATCACAAAGAGCGAAATTGAAGTCTTAGATGAACTGAATAAGGTCGGTTCAAAAGAAGATTATGTTATTTCATGGTGGGATTATGGGTATCAAATTCAATATTATGCAGGAAAAAATACTCTTTCAGATGGTGGCAGAAATACCGGTGCAATTAATTTTCCAATTTCTCATATTCTTTGTGATTCAAGCCAAACAGAAGCAGCAAATCTTTCCCGCATACTTATAGAAACCAAAGAAAACAAGGAAAGCACTAAAAACCTGTTTGAAACAATTTTAGAAATACATGATCAAACTGATCCAAATGAATTTATTAATGAAATTTCAGAAACGAGATTTACTATTCCAGAAAAAACCATGGATGTATATTTTTATTTACCATTCAGAATGTTAGGAATTTATAATACTGTAAATGCTTTCTCGAATATTGATATTTTAACAGGCAAACAAAAAACAGATTTTAATTATTATTATTCTCATGATTTTATCGAAGATAATAATGAAATTTACTTCAATAATGGAATTAATATTAATCTCAATAAGATGGAAGTAATAATTGAGAATAGATCACATTTATTAAAAAAATATACTGTTGTTCAATATGATGAGCAAGATAAACTTAAAATAACTGAACAAAACCTCAATACAAATGGTGACTTCACACTTTGTTATCTTGCAAACTATCAAGCTTATTTATTAATGGATGATCGTGCGTTGAAATCAAATTTCATTCAGATGTATGTATTCGAAAATTATGATGAAGAACTTTTTGAACCGATTTTGATAACTCCATTAGCAAAAGTTTATAAATTAAAAATCTAATTTTATTATATAGTTTCGACTCGAAAGCTTGCGTCGAGTCGAGACGATTGGCTCTCATCTCATCTCGAGTCGTCGTCGCGTCGCTCCTTACGATTCGAAAAG
>CAZSOM010000249.1:0-3083 GCA_964608295.1 uncultured Candidatus Cloacimonadota bacterium | reverse complement strand
TGATCTCCAACCAGAGAAGTACTTCTGGTTAATTACTTCAAGTTCATCTCCCTTAATATCACCTGCAACTACCAAAAAACAATTGTTAGGAATATAATACTTCTTATAAAATCTGCGAAGTGCTTCTGCATCCGCCTTCTTAAGAGAACTCATATTCCCGATTATGGGCTTCTTGTAGGGATTTTTTGTGAAATAATCAGCTGCAATATCTTCAATAAATGTATCTTCCGGTTCATTTTTGTATTGCTTTAGTTCTTCGATGACTACTTTCTTTTCAGAAACAAAATCATCCTGAGAAAAATTGGCATTTCTGGCCAGCTCAGCCAGCATCTCAATTCCTTCATCAGTATATTTTGAAGGAAGAATAATATAAAAACAGGTTGAATCAAATTCTGTATATGCGTTCAACGATCCGCCCAGGTTTGTAACCCTGTTCATTATTGCATTATGCGGGAAATTCTTTGTTGATTTGAATACAAGGTGCTCAGTGAGATGTGAATATCCTGCTTCAGTTCTCTCTTCCCAGGCAGAACCAATGCGAATGTACAGCTGAAGACAAACAAGTGGATTAGAATTATCTCTGGCTGCTATTACTTTAAATCCATTATCTAAAGTCTTGGATATTACTTTCATTTATTTCCTTTTTAACAAATAATTTTCACTGATTTAAAACTAATCCTTTTTAAATCAGGTCTTATTTTATGTAAATGTTTACTAATATTTCTATATCTAACTTCTTCATTGGAAATTCATTTCTATCTTTTATCATGTTCCACACAGGCATAAGCATTATGGTTATGAATAGATTCAAAATTCTCTGACTGAACTTTAAACCAGTTAACACGCATGTCTTTCTGCAATTTCACAGTTACTTCTCTCACAATATCTTCCACAAATCTAGGGTTATCAAAAGCTTTCTCGGTAACATACTTCTCATCAACCCGCTTCAGCAGAGAATAGATCTCGCAGCTTGCACAGCTCTCAACTAGCTCAATAACTTCTTCCAGCCAGATAAATTTATCGTAGCCTAGAACAACATTTACTTCTGAACGCTGGCTATGTGCACCATTTTCACTTATCTCTTTAGAACAGGGACATAAAGTTGTAATCGGAACTTTTACCCCTAACTGCATTTTAAATTCATCATTCGATGAAGCTTTAAAACTACAATCATAAGAAAGGAGTGAACTAGTTTTGGAAACCGGAGCTGTTTTTTTCATAAAATAAGGAAACCTGATATTCACGTAGGCAGAATCAGAATTTAGATCTTTCTTGATCTCTGCAAGGAATTCCGGTAATCTCTGAATGAAATTATCTTTGTGAAAATGATTCAGTACTTCCAGAAAACGACTCATATGCGTACCCCGATGCTGATGAGGTAATTCCACATAGATATCAAGATCTGCTACAGTATTTTGTGTTTTATTTTCGCGATCATCTACAATGATCGGGTACTTAACGTTCTTCACACCAACTTTATTTATGGTTACGTTTCTTTTATCTTCTAAACTTTGAATATCAATTTTATCTTTCATAACATATCCTTTTCAAAATCAATTAGTCTCGTCCCCCTTTTATGTGTCGGCTTTTTGTAGAAAAATGATCACTTCTCTTACACCTTTTCTACAAGGGGTAACTACAGGGGGGTTTCTATATATTACATTCACAAAACATAATCTTTTTTAACCCCTCTCCGGCAATTGCCGGTTCTCTCCTTACGAAGGGGAGCTAACTTATCAATGATAATCCTTCATTCCTGATGTTTCCAGTTTTTCAATTTTATCATCCTGCAGATAATATATAACTGCCTCAAGACCATCGGTATTCTCTGCCAGATCAAGTGCTTCATCAGATTCTAACAAAAAAAGAGCTGTGGAATATGCATCAGCCAGCATAGTAGATTCAGCTATCACAGTAACAGAGACTGCATTATTTGAGGGATAACCTGTGATGGGATCAATAATATGATGATAACGCTTCCCATCTTTTACAAAATATCTTTCATAATCACCGGAAGTAACAACCGACCTGTTCCCCACTTTTATCACATCGATCATCTCATTCACTTCACCCCTGGGATGTTGAATACCGATATTTAACGGTTTTTTCTTTCCAAAGATGATCATATCTCCTCCGGCATTTACAAAACCAGAGATCACATCGCTTTGAACCAAATACTCTGCTACTTTATCAACTATAAATCCTTTTGCCAAGCTCCCCAGGTTGATCTTCATCTCTACCGGTTTATGTAGAATATCATTTTCAAAAATCAGGTTCTGAAAACCTGTATTATTTATTGCTTTTTCAATTTCTATTTCTGAAGGAATTTTTTGCTCATCAAAATCCCAAATTTCGGATAAAGCTCCAATTGTGATATCATAGTGTGATTCAGTTTTTTTATTAAGTTCTTTTGCCAGTGTAATTATCTGCATAAGATCTTCATCAAGTTTCAAACTATCTATCTTAGAATTATTAAACTTCCAGATCAGGCTTTCTGCTTTATACATTGAGAATTTGTTTTCATACTCCTTAATCAGTTGGAAAGCTGTTTCTAAGATTTCTTCTGTATTTTTAGATTTTGTTTCAATTTTTATTTCAACAAGAGTATCCATCACAAAGGCAATTTTTTTAGAAGAATATGTGCGAGTGGAATAACGGTATGCTGCAAAAGCAAAAACCATGATAAATAAAATAATATTAATTATATCTCTTCTTTTCATCTCTTAGTCATAAAATTTTCGTCAGTTGGCTTGTCAATCTTATGGTTTTGTATAGGTAATTATCGAACTCCATATCTCAATTCTAAGAAACGAACGATGTCGAATTAAGGATTAAACACATTTTATAATTATCTGTGCATTATCTTTATTTTATCCTTCCTAAAAAGAACAACGTGAAAGATTCGTCAGGATGACGGAACATTCATGGATGAAGAATAAAAATAATCTTCGATTGTAAAGCTAAGAGAAACCTCAGAATGACAGAAACAAATATTGGGATGATTTTAGATGTACATTCATAAAATGTTAAAACTCTTGTGTCACACTGAGCCCGTCGAAGTGTGAAGGTATTCTTCGTAAGCT
>CAZSOM010000248.1:276-3089 GCA_964608295.1 uncultured Candidatus Cloacimonadota bacterium | reverse complement strand
TTTTTTATGGGATGATCTGCCATCCCATCACCTAAAATAATAATATATTTCATATTTTTCCTTTATATTTTTTTAACCTATTTTTTTCTTTATGAATTTCTCTGCAAAGTCTTTCTACTTCACGGAAGTTCACCTTCCCGCTACCCATCATAGGAATTTCCTCAAATACATGAAATTCCTTGGGAACTGCAATCGCCGGTAGTTCTTTTGCCATTTGTTTAGTAACTTTTTTCGTATCTATCTCTCCAGTAGTAATGGCTGCAACTACATCTGCTCCCTTGGTAGGATTAGGAACGTCTACCACACAGCAGATAACTTCATCAGGAAGATATTTATTTAGAACTTCTTCCACTTTAACCAGCGAGATCATCTCTCCCCCAACTTTCACAAATCTCTTCAAACGACCCTTATGCCAGAGGAAACCATCCTCATCTAAATAACCCATATCACCAGTATCATACCAACCCTTGTGAATGCGGAGAGTTGTCTCTTCCAGGTCACCAAGATACCCCTTCATCACCATATCACCTTTAACCAGGATTTTCCCGGTTTGATTAGCCGGAAGTTCATCATCAGTATCAACATCCAGGATCTTCACTTCCACTTCTGGTAATGGTTTGCCAATACTTCCAAGTCGATTTTCGCTAAGTGTGTTAATGGTAATTGCTGGACTTGTCTCAGTTGTCCCATAAGCATTGTTAATAGGTAAATTATGTTTTTCCATATAGCCATCGTAGATCTGCTTTGTTAAAGTATCCGCTCCACTAATAGCAAATTTCATTGAGGCAAAGTCTCCTGGTTCAGATTTTTTGAGATAGCCGTAATAGAATGACGGTGTTCCAGCCATTAAAGTAACTTCATATTTCTTAATCAATCCACAAATAATTTTATAATCAAGCGGATTGGGATAAGCAACTATACTGCAACCGAGAGTGATTGGCAACCAGAAATTAGCAGTTAATCCAAACACATGGAACAATGGCAGATTAGCCAAAAAAACGTGGCCAGGGTCAAGATCGATAATTTGTGGAAGAGTATCAACGTTGTGCCCGATATTTTTGTGAGTAAGCTGTACTGCTTTTGGTTCTTTCTCACTTCCACTGGTAAAGAGGATTACAGCTGTTTCATCCATATCACCATGATGTACAGATTTTATTATCTTTTTAGCTGAACCTTTTGATCTTAACAGAGCTGGAAGCTTATCGGTCAATTTGATCGAGGCTACAATATCTTCCAGAAAGATCATTCCCTCAATTGGCTTTAGTTTAAGTTTCTCCAAGAGTTTCTTACTGGTTATAATCGTTTCAAAATTACATTTCTCCTGGGCATAAACGGAATTTTCAAGCGCTCCAGTAGCATAATTGATCATCACTGGAATTTTATCAGCCATCAACAAACCAAGCTGAGTTAACATACATCCAGCGGAGGTTGGAACCATAACTCCTACATATTTTGTTTTGATGTGTTTAAACTTTTTTGTGAAAATTAAGGAGATGATCAACATCCTTTCATAAGCTACGTCTTTCCCTGTGGCAATATCATGTATAGCTATCTTCTTACCAAACTTCTTTGCGGTTTGGATAAATCTCTGGTGTAGTTGCATATAACCTCCCAGTTAATTCAACTCGATCTACTAAATCTCAAAGGTTGAAACATCTAATAATTCTTTTTCAAATACTCCTTAAAAGCTGAGTAATCATTTTCAATTGTATCAAAAAATTCCTCTTTTTCTTCAATCCCTTCCAAACTTGGTGGAAGTGCCGGATCAATATTCAAAATATCTATAATCTGTTCAGGAAATTTTGCTGGATGCGCTGTTTCCAAAGAGATACATAATTGATCTTTAGTGTCAGATTCAGGATGTTCCTGCAAAAATCTTTGCAAACCTGACCAACCCACAGAACCATGTGGTTCCAAAAGAAGTTTATGTTCATTGTAAGCTTCAAAGATCATCTTTCTGGTTTCTTCATCCGTAATACTGATTGAGTAAATGTCATTCTGTAATCTCTTCATATCAGGTTGTTTGCTTATGTATCCTGTTTCGTCCATAACGCCATCAAATAAAGCAACCAGACGTGACAGGTTACTCGGATGACCAACATTCATAGCACTGGATAGACAGTTCTTAGAAGGCTCGATCTTATCATAATTACCTGTATTTACAAAAGTGGGAAATTCATCGTTCTCATTTGTTGCAATAATGAATTTTTTGATGGGAAGTCCCATTCGTTTAGCGAGCATTCCGCCCATCATATCACCAAAATTACCTGAAGGGATAGAAAAGATCATTTCTTCGTTTTCACTTTGTCTTAGTTTTGCATATGAATAGAAATAATATACAATCTGTGGGATCAATCTTCCAATATTTATTGAGTTAGCAGATGAAAGATTTAGATAATCCAGTTCACTATCGGAAAATGCATCTTTAACAAGATATTGGCAATCATCAAATTTTGCATCAAGAGCAATTATCTGGATGTTCTTTCCTAAAGTTGTCATCTGTTTTCTTTGACGGTTTGTAACTTCATTTTCAGGAAAGAGAACTACAACTTTAATATTATCCAATTCGTAAAATGCATTGGCAATTGCGCTGCCTGTATCACCCGATGTTGCTGTAAGTATTAGCAATTCACGATTATCTTTATTGAGATAATATTGCATTAATCTGCCCATCATTCTGGCTGCAAAATCTTTAAAAGATGCGGTGGGACCCTGATCTAAACGCATTACATATTTTCTCTCATATACTTTTTCAAGTGGAACGTCATAATCGTAAGAATCTTTTACAATGATTTTTAAATCAACATCAGGTA
>CAZSOM010000248.1:0-266 GCA_964608295.1 uncultured Candidatus Cloacimonadota bacterium | reverse complement strand
AATTTATTAATTTCTTCTTTTGTAAAAGATGGGATTTCCTTGGGCATGTACAAACCTTTATCAGGAGCTAATCCTTTTAATAAGGCACTTTTAAAATCCACAACTTCTGCTTTTAAATTTGTTGAATAAAATTTTATATTCTTCATTTTATTTTCCCTATTATTTATTCACCTCATCCCAGTCTTCACCTCTCAGGAGAGGATTAAGGTGAGGTTTTCTTTTTATATCTATTTGGATCTGCGAAAAAATCGATCACATAACATTTT
>CAZSOM010000247.1:0-3102 GCA_964608295.1 uncultured Candidatus Cloacimonadota bacterium | reverse complement strand
TGTCAAGGCTCCCATCGGTACTAAAGTGACCTTTAGTATCACGGCTAATAATCCTATCGAACAGGCTCAAATGTTTTTCTCTAATGGAGAGATTTCAGAAATGGAACGGTTGGGCAAATCTTCATTTCGAAGTGACTTTAAAATTGAAAAGAATAAAACATATCATTTTAGTTTGAAAGATATTCTGGGTAATCAAGCCCGAAAAATAACCAGATCAATAACTGCCATTCCAGACAGAAAACCGGAAATTAAGATAACATCACCAGGCAGAGATACTCTTCTCACCCAAAATATGCTGCTACCACTTTCCTTTTTTGCTTCTGACGATTATGGTTTGCGAGATCTGAAACTGCATTATTTTATAAATCACGATAATGAGATTACCTCTCCGATCTTAAAAACAATAAATTCAAATTCCATAACGCATGAGTATATTTTTGATCTTAACAAAGATGTTATGATTCCAGGTGATAAGGTTACATATTGGGTTGAAATTTCTGATAACTCACCACAAAAACAAACTGCTGTTTCTCAAAAATATACTGCCAGATTTCCTTCTATTGAGGAAATTTATAAGGAGATCGAAGAAAAGGAGAAAGAAAAAGCTGACATCTTGGAGAATGCTTTAAAGAACTCAGAAGAGCTGCAGAAAGAGTTTGAGGAGAAACGCCGTGAATTGATGAAAAAAGATGAGATCAGTTGGGAAGACAAAAAAGAAATTGAAAAATTATTAAATAAGCAGGATGATCTGAATGAGGATGTAGAAAAGGTTGCTGATGACTTTAATGAGTTGCTGGAAAAATTAGAAAATAATAATGCACTTTCTTCTGAAACTTTAGAAAAAATGAAAAAGATTCAGGAATTAATGGAAGAAATTTCCAATGATGAACTTCAGGAAGCCCTGAAAAAGATGCAGGAAAAATTAGAAAATATTGATCCGGAAGAATTGAAAAAAGTAATGAAGGACTTTAAATTTTCAATGGAAGATTTTTCCGATAAACTTGAACAAACACTGAAATTGCTGGAAGATATTAAAAAAGAACAGTCTCTTCAAAAGGCACTTGAAATAGCAGAAGAAATGGAAGAGATGCAAAATGAGCTAAACAAGAAAACAGAAGAGAATAGTGAATCAGGTGAAAAATTAGCAGATCAGCAGCAGAAGATCTGTGAAAAATTAGATAATTTAACTGAGCAAATGAAAGAAGCTGCTGAAATGATGGATAAGAAAGAAGATGCTGAGTTGCTGGAAGATATGCAAGAAATGCAGGAAATGATGGAACAGGATAGTCTTTCAAAAGATCTTGAAGAGAGCGAGGAAAACTTGCAGAAAGAGCAGATGGAAGAAGCAAAGAAATCACAGAAGAAAGCTTCCAAAAAAATGAAGAAAATGCGACAGCAACTACAGAAAATGCAGAAGTCAATGTGTTCCGGTATGAATATAGATGCTTCTGAGATCATTGAGAAAACAATCCAACGATTGCTGATCTTCTCTCAATACCAGGAAGCTTCTGCCAGCACTTATATAAAAGATCCATTTCTCATTTTACCTGAAGAGATCTCAATCTTCGAGAGTATTGACTTAACTGTGAAAGAACTTTATGAAACTCCCATGATAATTCTTATTATTGGTCCTAAATTCATGTATGATGCAAATTTTACTTTTACTGCTTTCAGGGAACTTTTCCAATATATTAATGATGCTCAAACAGTAAAAGTGAAAAACTATCTGCAGGATATTCAAAAGGGAATCAACCTGATGATCTATGATCTGATGCAGGCACAAAACAACATGCAGCAAGGCAGTGGCAGCGGAGGAATGCAAAGCATGATGCAGTCTCTACAGCAAATGGGTCAGCAGCAGATGATGATGAATATGATGACACAGCAAATGATGATGCAGTTAGCTGAAAATGGTCAAATGAGCAGTGAAATGCTAAGCCAGTCACAGAAGCTTGCCAGTGATGAACAGCGTCTTGCAGAGAATTTAAAGCGAATGCTACAGTCAAATCCGGAAGCTCAAAAACAAACTTCAGCCTTAAACAAGATCATTGAAGATCTGGAATCTATTGCTCACGATCTAAAACGGGGAAGAATGGATCAGGATCTGGTTGATAAACAGCAGCGAATATTATCCAGGTTACTTGATGCACAGAAATCGATACATAAAAGAGAGTTTTCCAAGAAAAGGAAAGCAGAAACAAGCGAGATTGAGGATTGGGAACTTCCTGAGGAAATTAAATTAAAATTTGACAAAATGAGGAAAAAAGCCCTTCTGCAGGAAGATTATGAAGATCTTCCAAAGGAGTACCAGGATTTGATCCAGGAATATCTGAGACTTTTAAATGAAAAATATGAAGATGAGTAAACTCTCTTTAGTTCCCCCTTACAAAGGGGGACTGATTCAAGCTCCCCTTTGCAAGGGGAGAAAGGAAAACGAAGTTTTTCAGAGGGGTTAATTCAATAAGAGGAATTCATGCCAGAAACCAAAAAAGATTTTCTTTCTTTTAGAAAAGATTTGAAAGAGAAAGCAAGGTTAAATCGCAAAAACATGAACCGACCCGAAGCAAAACTCTGGTATGAAATGTTAAGTAATAGAAAATTTCTTGGATATCGGTTTCTAAGACAAAAACCGATTTTAGATTATATAGTTGATTTTTTCTGTTCGGAATTGAAACTTGGAATTGAGGTTGACGGTGAAAGTCATGATAAACAGATAAAATATGATAAAGGTAGAACATTTGATTTGACTAAAATTGGAATTAAGTTAATTCGTTATTCCAATGCTGATATATTGAGTAATTTAGAGGGTGTTTATCTTGATTTAGAAGAACAGGTTAAAAAGCGTGAAGAAGAATACCCCCTTTAGTTCCCCCTTCCAAAGGGGGACTAGATAGTTTTAGCTCCCCTTTGTAAGGGGAGATGCCGATAGGCAGAGGGGTTAAATAAATGAGGTTTTAATGAAAAGAATAATTATTTTTATTATCCTAATTTCTACAATTTCCTTAAATGCAAAAACGTGGGTACGTGAATACACTTACCAGGCCAGCGAAGCTGACAGTAAAATCACCTCTCGCTCAATTGCACTGGAACAGGTGAAAAGAC
>CAZSOM010000246.1:0-3105 GCA_964608295.1 uncultured Candidatus Cloacimonadota bacterium | reverse complement strand
ATGCCGGTCATGTGAAATATTTATCTGAAGCTAGAGATTTGGGAGATGTTCTTATCCTTGGTTTGAATAGTGATCTTTCTGTGAAAAGACTCAAAGGAGACAACCGTCCAATCAATTCTGAAGAGGATAGATCCATTGTTCTATCAGCATTAATTCCAATTTCATATATCGTTATTTTTAATGAAGATACGCCTTACAAGTTAATTAATCACATTAAACCTGATATTCTTGTGAAAGGTGGTGATTGGAAACCGGAAGATATAGTTGGATCTGATATTGTCAGTTCTTATAATGGGGAGATAAAAAGCCTTTCATATATCAAGGGAAAATCATCAACTGACATCATTAATAGAATTAAAGAGAAATAGAAAAATGGAAAACCACGAAGACATTGCTGTTGTGAAATCTATCAAAGATAATTTCGTTCAAGTTGAAATTGAGAGAACCGGTTCCTGCAAGGGATGTGCTGTAAGCGGATTCTGTAATTCCAATGACAGGAAGATCCTGCATAGAATTAAAACCGATAAAGATTTGAAGATCGGAGATAGAGTACAGGTGAACATTGCTCCTTCGGTGCGAATATTATCTTCTTTTGTTGTATTTATTATTCCCATTCTCGCAATGTTGATTTTTTATCTTATCAGTAAATATATATTAGCTCTAAATGAAGATCTATCAATCGTAGTTTCAATGGTAGGGCTGTTGTTAAGTGGTTTTTCAATATATTATATCGATAAAAAATTCGCTAATAAATTAAGTTTCACGATCATCAGAAAGCTTGAAAATGAGTGAGGTTTATTTTGAAAATTCATCTACATGAAATGGTATTTTACGGTTATCATGGCGTTCATCCTGAGGAGAGGAAATTAGGTCAGCGATTTATTGTTAATTTTTCTTATAAAACAGATAAATTAAATGATAAAGCAATCAAGCACCTTGATGATACAGTTGATTATACCAAGGTTTATGCAATAATCAAGCATACGGTGGAAGTCCGTGAATTTCACCTTTTAGAAGTATGTGCAAATACAATTCTCGACTCAATCCTAGAATCATTTCCTACAATAATTTATGCTAATGTAAAAATAAAGAAACCGTCTGTTCCTATCAATGGTTCTCTGGAATCTGTTGAAGTAGAAATGGAAAGAGATCGTTAAAGGACGTTATGTACTGCTATCTTGGTTTGGGTACCAACCTGGGTGATAAACAAGGCTATATTACTAAGGCTATTCAAAAGATTTCAAGCCTGGAAAATGTTGAAACTCTTAGAACCAGCAAAGTGATCACAACACTTCCTTTTGGAAAGATAGATCAACCTGATTTCCTAAATTGTGTTATTAAGGTCAAAACTAGCTTGAAACCGGAAGTTCTTATGCAGAAGTGTTTTGATATAGAAAATCAACTTGGTCGTGTTAAAGAAGAGAAATGGGGTCCCAGAACGATTGACATTGATATGTTATTTTATGAAGATATGGTTATAAAAACGAAATTACTGGTTCTTCCCCATCCTGAACTGCATAAACGTGAATTTGTTCTAACATCATTAAATGAATTATGCCCGGATTTTATTCATCCTGTTTTAAAAAAAACAATTAAAAATATATTTTTGGAGCTCAAATGAAAAAAACTGCTGCTATTATCCTTGCTGCTGGCAAAGGTACTCGCATGAAATCTGATAAACCGAAAGTGATCTTTAAACTCGCTGGCAAACCTATGATCAACCGTGTTGTAGAAACAGCCAATAAAATTAATAGTGACTTGGTAGCTATAGTTGTCGGTTTCAAAAAAGAACAAGTTATAAATGTTGTTCCAAAAGATAACAGTATCAAATTTGTGGAACAAACTCAACAAAATGGAACAGGTCACGCTGTAATGGTAACAGAAGAGATATTTAAGAATTTTGATGGTGATATTTTTATTCTCTGTGGTGATGTTCCGCTTTTGCGACATCAAACCCTGGAAAGAATTAGAGACCATCATCGTGAATATAATGCTTCTTGTACTGTCCTCACAGCAGTTATGAATGATGCTCTGAAGTATGGACGCATTGTAAGAAACAGTGATGGAAGTGTTCAACGTATAGTTGAATTTAAAGATGCTACAAAGATTGAAAAAGAGATTAAGGAAATTAATACAGGAATATACTGCTTTGATGCTAAAGATCTATTTACAGCCCTATCAAGCATCAATAGTAATAATAACCAGAACGAATATTATCTAACCGATACACTTGAAATTCTCAATAAGCAGAACAAACTTGTAACTTCCGTTCTACTGGATGACATGGTGGAAGCTTCTGGTGTTAATTCTGTTGAACAATTAGCTGATCTTGAAACAGAATTTTTAAGCAGGAAAGAACATTTCGAAGGATAAATGCGAATATTCAAAATTAAACACGTTATGCAAGTTCAATCTTGTAGATTGAACTGTAATATTATTTGGGACGCATCAAAATGATACGTCTTGCATTCGAATAGATTTAGGGAGAAAAAATGAGCGATATTTTATATTCACCCTGGCGCTTACAGTATATTTTGGCAAAGCAAGAATTAGAATGTATCTTCTGTGTTAACCCATCGGAAAATGAGGACGATAAACACCTGATACTTTATCGAAGTGAATTCTCTTATGTTATCATGAATTTATTTCCCTACAACAATGGTCATTTATTGGTGGTACCACAAAAACACGTTCCCAACTTAAATGGTTTGAATCATGCAGAAATAGCAGATCTTTTCACAACGGTACAATTAACTGAGAAGGTTTTAGCAAAAGTATATTCACCGGATGGTATAAATATTGGAATGAACCTTGGTAAAGCTGCTGGAGCTGGAATTGATGAGCATCTTCATGTACACATAGTTCCTCGCTGGAGTGGTGATGTAAATTTTATGTCTGCCCTTAGCGGAACCAGAGTGATTCCTGAATCATTTGATTCTGCTTACATGAAACTTAAAGAACAATTTGACAATGAGAAAACCCAAAAATAATTTGTTCCACATTGATAAACGTGCTTCATTAATAGGCATTACAGCATTGCTGTTAATTAGTGTAACAGTTTATTTTTTGTTCTTTAATAAGAAAGTTTATGATAAAGTAAACGAT